>CALWSS010000110.1 GCA_944384255.1 uncultured Clostridia bacterium | reverse complement strand
TATCCAAATCACCGGAAAAATAAAAATCCATTTTATGCCCTCCTTATGTAATAAATAAAGTATACCATTACAAAGGCAGTATTAAAAGATTACTTAATAAGCATTTCTATGTCTGTTATGTTTTTAGGCACAGGAGAGTTTTTTGGTATAATGCCTTTATTTATAAGGGTTTTGTAAGTTTTTATTATTGGGGGCTCATCTAATCCTGCAAAGTTCAAAAGTTCATTATTTAAAAATAGAGATTCTGTTTTGCCGTTAAAAACCACTTTCCCATCTTTAAGCACAATTACACTGTCTGCCCAGTTTAAAACAAAGTCCATGTTGTGGCTTGATATAATAACAGTTTTGCCTTTCTGGCTTAAACTATCTATTATTTTGTAAACGGTTTTGGCATTTAATGTGTCAAGATAAGCTCCCGGCTCATCAAGTATAATAACTTCCGGTTCCATAACCATAACACCGGCAAGAGAAACTCTTTTTTTCTCTCCTCCGCTTAAATCATGAACAGGCTTATGAAGAAGGCTTTCCAAATTTAGAAATTTTGAAATGCTTTTTATTTTTTCTTCTGCCTGAATGTTTGAAAAACCCATATTCAAAAGTCCGAAAGCTATGTCCTGTCTTACACTTGATGAAAATATCATATCATCAGGATTTTGAAAAACTATTCCCACAGACTGCCTTAAATTTAAAAGACCTTTTGATGAATAATCCACTTCTTTGCCTTTAAAAAACACTTTTCCATTTTGTGGCTTGTTTATGCCGTTTAAACACAGAAACAATGTGGATTTTCCCGAACCGTTGGAGCCTATAACAGCTGTTTTTTCCCCCTGTTTTATGGCTATATTAACATCAAAAAGAGCCCTTTGTCCGTTGTGATAGCTGTAATTTAAGCCTTGAGTTTTAATAATATAATCCATTAATATACCCTCTCCAAAACACTTATTAAAACAACAGTAAAAACAATAAGTACAACTAAAAATACAAAATTTCTGTTTCTCTCATACTCTATAAATAAAAAATTAATATATCCGCTGTAACACCGGCTTAACATGGCATTATACATAAAAAGCGATTTATTATAGGAAAGCACAAAAACACTTGAGAGCATAAGTGCCATAGAATTAATACGTGTTTTAAATGTTCTTTGTGCCAGCCGGCAGTTTTGGGCAATGCTTATGCTTTGTGCCATATTAAGCACAATAAATATAAATCTGTAAATAAGCATAAAAAGCTCTGTTATTTCTTTGGGGCATTTTATGGTTTTAAGTATATACACAATATCATTTACAGGTGTTGTAAAAGATAAAAAATACATTGAGCTTAAGGACGCAGAAGATGTAAAAAACAGCCTTACAGCTTTTTTAAGCCCTTCTGCATTTACAGTTAAAAAATAACTATTTATTATTTTTAGAGAAAATATTCCTCCCCTGTAATTGGTTATATCAAAAGATACCATAAAAGAACTAAATGCAATAAACAAAACCGGCCATAATACAATATGACAAATTAAATGCCTGCTTAAACGGCAGTTTTTTATAATTAATACCCACATAACAGATATTGCAAATATACAGCCTAAAGGCTCTTTAAATATTACACATAATAATATAATGCTTAAGGCAAAAACTGCTTTTATGTTTGGATTTATATTTTTTATATTTTCTGAAACATATACCGAATTAATCATATAAACATATCCTTAAACAGTATCTTTTTTGGATTTTTTATTCTTTTCATAAAGCACACCTAACCCAAAGCCAAATACACCGGCACCTAAAGCTGCCTGAAGGCAAAAAAGAAGTGATTCAGTTTCAGAGCCCGGCGGTTCAAAAACTGGCGATGCCCAAGGTTCATACTCATGACCTATTATTTGAGAAATTTCATTACTTGCTGCATCGTCAGAGCCGCCAAAATCAGATGTATGGTTTGTTAATAGGGGAAAAACTGCTATAATAACACAAACAAATAAACAAATAACAACTTTTTTCAATGATAAATTCATTCTTACGCCTCCCTTTTTAAAATACCTTTGTTATCAAAATCCAAATCCGAAATTTTTTCAATGGCAGATAACGCCAAAGCAGTTATTATGCCCTCAATAATTGCAAGAGGTATTTGTGTTACAGCAAATATAGCTAAAAATTTAATCATAGACATAAATATTCCGCCGTTTGGCGACGGATAAGCCAATGAAAGCTGAAAAGATGTTACACAGTATGTAAATAAATCCCCTAAGCCTGCTGCTAAAGCTACTGAAATAAACTTTCCGGCTTTTAATTTTCTGCAAAGCTTATAAACACCATAAGACACAAAAGGTCCCGCCACAGCCATTGAAAAAGTATTGGCTCCAAGAGTTGTAATTCCGCCGTGTGCCAAAAGAAGTGCCTGAAAAACAAGTACAATAACCCCAATAATACTCATTACCCATGGTCCGAATATAACGGCACCAAAACCCGTTCCTGTTGGGTGTGAACTGCTGCCTGTAACAGACGGTATTTTAAGTGATGAAAGTACAAATGTAAAAGCTCCTGCCATAGCCAATATAATAAGAGCTTTTTTGTTTTCAGCAGTTATCTTTTTAAGCGACATAAACCCTGCAGCAATAAAAGGAATACATAATACAAACCACAAAACACAGTCCTTAGGCGGAAGATAGCCTTCCATAATGTGCATAGCCTGTGCCTTTTGGGGAACAGCAAAAAACAGGCACAAAACAGCTGTTAACAAAAACACTTTCTTTTCTTTCTTTGTCATAAAAATCCTCCTTTTGATAAATAAAAAAGCTGCACATATTTGAAAGCAATAACAAATACGCACAGCAAAATAAGGCTTTTTTAAAAAGCCCATTTAACACAAATTTGTTATACACCGCAACAAATAAGCTTCCTTATTACATGGCAGGTCTTCTGGCTTAGACATCATAACGTATTTACGCCTTCCCGTTTAAAACAGTGACATAATTATAAATACATTCCGTCAACACAGCGGCGGGACCGCACAGGCTTATCCTGTTTCCCTATTATCCTTCCTTAAAAAAGGCACCATATAATACTAAATTTTAAAAGTACACAATTTTTGTAAATTATATAACACTACATTTGGAGTAGTCAACATCAATTATCTGTTTTAATCCAAAATACTTTTTATAAACTCCATAGCCTCAAAAGCATCTTTGGCTACAAACAAAGCATTTTTAAGCAAATTCTCCGTTGGATAAACCATATCCGGTATACAAATAACATTCATATTAGCTTTTAAAGCGGCTGTAACACCGTTTGGTGAGTCCTCAAAAACAACAGTCTTTCCCGGAACGGAGTTTTCTTTTTTGCAGGCCGCTAAAAAAATATCCGGTTCAGGCTTTGAGCGTTCTGTTTCTTCTCCGCCTGTTACTGAATTAAAATACTCTCTTAATCCGGCAGATTTTAAATATAAATCCACATACTGACTTTTAGTAGATGAAGCAACGGCACACCTTATGCCTTTTTGGTTAAAAAATTCTAAAAGCTCCGGTATGCCTTTTTTAATATCTATATTTCCACTTTGGGATAAAGAGCTTACCTCTTGTCTTGCTTTTTTGCTTATTTCCTCAAAGGGATAGTCACTACCATAATTTAAAAGCATTTTTTCTTTAAGACTTTTGCCTGTAAGGCCTATTGTGCTTTTATAAATATCTTCTGTAAGATTATACCCGTAAGAAAGCATTACTTTTTTTAGCTCTTTTTCAAAAGCCCTTTCCGAATCGAATATAAGTCCGTCCATATCGAATATGGCAAGTTCAATTTTCATTTTATACCTCCCAAAAAAGCCGCATACCAAATATATTACCATTAATTTATGGTATATTTAAGCATGCGGCAGTTTTAAGGTCATTATTCATCAAAAGCGTCTAAACAGAATTTATAGAAGTTATAATCATAGCTGTCGCTTCCAACGCCTATTGTAAACAAAAGCTCATCAACGCCTTCTTCCATAAGGAATTTATATGCCCTGTTATATCCTTCCAGTATTGATTTTCTGTTTACATAGTATGTATAAAGCCACAAAACAGTCTTTTTCTCGCCGTCGATTTCTATTTCCTTATTTGGGTCTTCCTCAACTAATTTTTCAACATCTGTAGGCGAAATACCTGTTTTTTTCTCCATATCATCAACATCTTTAATCATTTTTTTGCCTTCTTTAACAAGCTTGGCAAAATCGTCATGTGTAGCCTTAAGATAACGTATGGTTTTAATTTTTCCGTCCGGAGTAAGATTTTCAAACATAATAACACCCCCTGAAATTTCTTTTATAAAATTAGGATATTTTAAAAAAAGGCTGTTGTCAATACACATATTAAAATCCATAAAAAATATGGACTGTTTTTCCATTTAAAATTATTTTTTCAATTAAAAGGCTTAATAAAAGCTTCTTTTCCTCAAAAGACATTCCTTTAATTTTTAATTTAAACTGATTTTTATTATCCGTAAAATTATATTTTAATTCCTCAAGATTTTTAATTCTTTCGTTTATGTACTTTGCACTTACTCCCCCTTCTTCAAGGGCTTTTACAAGGTTGTTGATTCTGTTTTCAATTTCGATTTTTTCAATATTTTCACTAAATGAATATTGTTTAATAACATTTTGGGCATCAATTATTATTTCTTTTTCCAGTTCTTCTATATCAAAACATTTTGCACCTGTACAGCCTTTGGAACAAAACATATACCTTTTTTTGCCGGAAGATATAATTTTAATGCCTTTGCCGCATTTGCCGCATTTTAAAAGTCCGGATAAAATCGACTGTTTTCCGTATGTATTTACACACACTGCACTGTTTAAATCAAGGCGTCTGTTGCAGTTTAAAAAAACATCCGGCTCAATAATGCCTTTATGCCCGGCTATTGAAAGCTTTTTATCACAGCCCCCTTCTTTGCCTGTAAGCATAGCGGCATTAATGCCGTTAAATTCCTTTTCGTCATTTTGCACCTCAACGCCTTTTTCTGCATAATACCAGTAAACATCACTGTTGCAGGAAGCGTAAACCGGGTTTCTTATTATTCTTGAAACTGCTCGGCTGTCCCAGTATTTTTCCGGGCACAAAACAGATGCTTCTTTTGCCGTAAAAGAAAGGCTTTCACCTTGAAAATAAAGTTTGAATATTAATTTTATAACACTTATATAACTGTTTTCTTTTAAATAAGATACTTTTTTACCGTTTGAAATATCTTTTACAATATCAAAGCCCAAAGGTGCCGGCCCCCCTGTCCACACACCTCTTTTAAACCGTGCAAAATAATTATCACGTATTCTTTCGGCTATTGTTTCTCTTTCCAGCTGAGCAAAACTCATTATAATATAAAGCATAGCTCTGCCTATAGGAGATGATGTGTCAAATTTTTCATTAACCGACAAAAACTCAACTCCGTACTTTTCTATTTCCTGCCAGAAAGAAGAAAAATCGGCAATAGAACGGCTTAGCCTGTCAAGTCTGTAAACTATAATCCTGTCTATATTTTTATTTCTTATCTGACTCAGCATATTTTTAAAAGCCGGTCTGTTGAAATTTTTGCCTGAAAACCCTTTGTCGGCAAAAACAGTGTACTCTCCTTTGGCCTCTAAAGCACAAAACTCAATCTGTGCTTCAATTGAAATGCTGTCTTTTTTATCAACCGACTGCCTTACATAAATTGCATCCATACAAAAACCGCTTTGTTCTTTTTTATATTTATATTTAAATACAGGATTTTTATTCTCCGGCATTTGCTGATTCCCTTGACTGGAAAGAACAGGGCCCGGAAGCCGAAATAAATCAGGTGCTTAACCATAAACATCTTTCAAACGGCTCCATTATACTTTTCCATAACGATGCCAAGTATACTCCTCAGGTGCTGGATACCATTTTAAAAGGCCTTAAGGAAAAAGGCTACGAAATTGTGCCTATAAGCGAGCTTATACATAAAGACAACTATTACATGGATAATGAAGGCAGACAAAAACTTAAATCTTAAATAATGCATAAAATTTTTTGAAAAAAATTCAAAAAAAGTCTTGTAAATTTTATGCTTAGGTATTATAATGTTTGCGTTAGTAAAAGTTAGAAATTTAAAAAGTTAGAAAAAAGTTATAAAAAATATAATACAGTTAATGTCAAGGTAGACAATTCATAGGAGTTGTCTACCTTTTTGTTTTTACGGATTTATTAAAGGAGTGATTTGCAATGCTTAAACTTGATGTACTAAGACTGCTTGAGGAGAACGGAAAAACGAAATACTGGCTTTATAAGAGACTTGGCATGAGCTACCAAAACTTCAATAAAATGGTAAATAACGAAACTTCATCTATTCGTTATGAAGTTATAGAAGAGCTTTGCGGTCTTTTCAACTGTACTCCAAACAGACTGTTTTACCTTGACTCCTCCGTATCAAAGCAAAGCTCCTGATAATGCACTCCCTAAAGGAAATAATAATTAAGCCTTTTCCTTTATTAAACCATTTCCAAATAAAAATTCCCCGGTTTTTAATCGGGGAAGAACAAAACCCCGAGGTGATGGCCTGCCAAGGCTTTTCAAGATACTTCACCCCATTCACCCAATAAAAATATATAATATCATTTCATCTTTACGGCAGGCCACACCTTATAATTTATATTCCATACGAAAGAACGCATTTATATGCGTTCTTTCATCTTTATTAAATAAATTTAGTTTTCAATTAAAAGATTTTTTACGGCAAATTTATATTTAAGCCGTGTTTTAACAATAATTTCATTATAAATACAGCATTATTATTTCAGCCGCTGTATTTAACTATAAGTATCTCCACAGCCGTTTCATCCTGAAGCATACCGGATTTAATGCCGTAATCCGTATTTAAACAATCCTTAAAAGCGGCCTTTAAAGTATCCGGTGTAAAGTTTCGGCTTTGGCTTAAGGCCATTTTAACAACAAAATCCTTCTGCCCCATTAACTCACATACTTCTCTTTGGCTTTTGCCGCTGTTAGTTAAACCAGCCGCTTGTATCATAAGCCTGAACTGCCTTGCAATCATGGCAAGTATGCCTAAAGGCTGTTCCTTAAGTGATAAAAGGTTTCTGTATATTTTAACGGCTTTGTCAGTTTCTCTTTTGCCTATGGCTTCAACCAAATCAAAAATATGTGCTTCCATGGCTTTAATACATACTTTTTCTATGTCGGCATTTTCAACAACGGTGTTTTCACCTTTGTAGCTTATAAGCTTATTAAGCTCTGCGGCGGCATTTTCCATGCTGTAGCCTACTGTTTTAAAAAAGAACTGTGTCTGTGCCCTGTCCATTTTAATTTTATTTTTTGCCAACAGCTTTTCAGCCCAGATATACAGCTCATTTCCCTGAGGTGCAGAGCATAAAGCCGCATATCCGCATTTAACTACAGCTTTAAAAAGCCTTAGCCTTTTATCAGCTTCCTCCTCGGAAAAAACAACGCATGTACTATCCGGCAGATTTTCAATCATCTCTGCTATGCGTTCGCTGTCGTTCTTTCTTCCGGATTTAAAAAGACCGCTGTCCTTAATTATTAATAGACGCTTGTCACTCATAAAAGGTATTGTTTCGCTGGCATCTATTATTCGGTTTATATCTTGAGCTCCGTTAAAAATATCCGTGTTCATTTCAGAAAAACTTCCGCCGGCAACAGCGTTTTTAAGTCTTTTAACATATAAATCCCTTAAAAAGCTTTCCCCGCCGTAAAGCAGATAACATTTTTCAAAATTCTTTTTAGCTATGTCGCTTTTAATCCTTTTCATATCGCTGTATCACCGCTTTATAACTTTATTTTCAGCTGTTAAATAAAAAATCCGTTCCGTTTGTCTTAAATGTTATTTTTCCGTCTTTTTGAGTATAAATTATATCCAAATCCATATTTTCATCATCTTTTGTAACTACGTATTCTGCCTTTGACTCAGCTATAAAATCCGTCAGGCTTTCATTTTCCAAACTTTCAAAATATACAACATCAGATGAAATATCAGCACCGGAAAACATTAAATATTTTAACTCCGTTTCGTTGGCACCGCCTAAATATAAAAACTCATAATCCCCAATTATAAACTTAAACACAGCATTTCCCAAACTTATGCCCTGCGCTAAATTATTATTAGGAAATACACAATACATAATTAAGTTGTCCTCTAAATTTGCATAGCTTGGTGCAGATAAATACCTGACATCTGTACCGGTATTATTTGCTGCAAAAAGCAAGGCTTTCATGCTTTCTTCATTGCCATTGGAATATTCCGGCACATAAACTATATCAGTAGCTCCGTTATTAATAAAGTCAATGGCAAAATTTATATCACTTTTGTCTGTACCGTCTATAAAAAGTGCATCGGCAGTTTTTCTGCCTAAAAGATTAATATATTCCTCTGCATTTTCAGCTTCATTTCCAAAACCGCCTCTGCTGCTTTGACCTATTAAAAATACATTCCCGTCATAAGTCTTTATAACGGCACCGCCGCCATAATTAGACGGCATAAACTCAACAGTGTTGTATTTAAAAATAAGCCTGTTTGAAACAACACTTAAAACACATGCAGCTGTAAGAAATGCCGAAACAACTCTGCTTTTTCTGCTGTCTTTTAAAACAATAAATGAAATAATCACACAGTAAAACAGTACGGCAAACAAAATGCTTGGCCTTCCGGTAACAATAACAGAAAAAGGCAGAGATGAAATAATGCTGCAAATAAACTCTATAAATTTCAGCATTATAAATACTATTCCGCCTAAAAACGTACCCAATGCAGTGCTTAAGGCACCAAATGCAGCACTGGCAAAACCCATAGCCGTTAATATGCCTAAAAACGGAATAACAAAAATATTAGTAATAAATCCGTAAACCGGCACTTCATAAAAGTTATATGCCAGTATAGGCAAAGTACATATATTAACAAAAAGTGATATAATAATCATTTCTTTAATACTGTTTATTAAGCTGTTCTTTTTACGTTCATATATAGTGTTAAATACAAGTATTGCCGTTACTGATACAAAGCTTAACTGAAAACCTACAGAAAACAAACTGTAAGGATTAAAAGCAAGTAGTATCAAGCCTGCCAAACCCATTGAATTTAAAGTATCTGCTTCACGATACATAACTTTTGATAAAAGATATACATTAACCATAATTGCACTTCTTACAATACTTGGTTTGCCGCCGGCAAAAAATGCATAAAACGATATAACCAAAACAGCTATTAAAGCCGCTCTTCGTCTGTTAAAGTGCATTATTTTAAGCGCTCTAAACACCATAAGAGAAATTACGGCTGTATGCAAACCGGAAACGGAAAGTATATGTGCAATACCGGCTGAAGTATACAGATTTCTTGTTTCATCACTTAAATAAGACGTATCACCTAATATAACAGCTTTAAGAATTGAAGATTCATTTCTTGGATAAATACTGTCAAATATACCGCCTATATATTCGCTTAAATCAAAAATTTTTTGTGATATGCTTCCCTTATTCCCCAGAAGATAAACATTATCGGCACTTGCAGTAAATACAATATTGTTTAAAATAATATACTGGTTATAATCAAAGCCCGAAACATAGTTCTTGTTTCCGCTTTCATAATCTGAATATGTAATGCCTATATAGTCACCACGATGCACAAAAACTCCTTCAGAAGTATAAATTATGCCTCTGCCCTTAACTTCTGTTTCATTATTATCCGTAACGAACACCATGTCTTTAAGTGTAATTGTTTCTCCACCGTTTGAATTATAAGCTGTATCATAAACAATACCTTTTAAACTTCCGGACTTATCAAAAGTCTGCTCTTTATAAGTGCAAGAGCCCATAACAATTACTCCAACACCAAATACAACAGAGAGTATAAAAACGCTGAGGCTCTTTATTTTAGTATACAAATAAATATTGATTATTACAGCCAAAAAGGCAAAAAGCATAAGCCCTTTGCCTTTTAAATATGCCGTTGCGGCAATGCCCGATGCAAAATATATAAAGGAATAAAGTGCAGGTCTTTTCATTCATCAATCACAATCTCTTTAGGCTCAAAAGGCTGGCCAAACTCCACATTGCCCTTGTATTCGTCCTGTTTTTCGCCTTCTATAAGGAACTGCACTTTGCTTACATCATCAAGGGCTGTAAGAGAATTAACAATGGAATATATGGTTAAAAGCTCTTTAGCCTTTCCGCCGCTGTGCCTTGATACAAACTCGGAGCTTAAATCAACATAGCATATACCGTCCTGAGTCATTATATTTCTTACCTTTGTTTCAGGCGGAACAGTAGCTAAACTGCCTTTTGCCTGTGGACCTTTTATAAGCTCATCCATAACATATTTTTCAAGCGGCTGATTACGGTTAACCTCTACCTTGCGTTCTTCCTGAACCAAGCCTGTGCCGTCGGAATTGGCAAAATAGAGCGTTATAAGCTTAACGGAAGTAACCGGCTCAGCCTCTATTGTGCCGCTTATAATTATATCATCACCGCTAACAGGGCCTATAGGCTCACCTGATGTTGTTTTAAGCGGTTCACCGTTAATTAAAATTTCTGTTTCATTTATAAATGAAATGCCTGTCATTGTTTTAATAAGTGCACCACGGCAGAACATTTCATCACTTTTAGTCATTTGAAGGTATTCTTCCGATAAATTCAGCTCTAATGTGCCGTTTTGTATTTTTATGCCTAAAATATCAATATTATCCGGTACAGTGCTTACATATTTTTCATTTTTAGGCTTCGACTTCATAGTGCTGAAAGCACTTTGAATTATCTCTTCCTCAGTTTTTCCTACTATGTTGTATTTCTCACTTTGAAGTGTTCTGTTTTCCATATCAAGGTAATAAATATCAAGGCCCTGATTGATGTTGTTTTCTGATGAGTTAATGTTTATAACCACAGTAACAATAGTTGATATAACCAAAACAGCTAAAACAGCTATTATAACAATGCTTATTTTTTTCACTATCGCACCACCTTACACATTATGAATAAGAGGTATTCTTACAACAAAAGTCGTACCCTCGTTTTCACGGCTGGTAACCTTAATGCTTCCGTTATGCATTAAAACCGTGGAATGAGTTATAGAAAGGCCAAGACCGGTTCCTCCCGTTTCTCTGTTGCGTGTTTTGTCAATTCTGTAAAACCTCTGGAAAATTTTAGAGAGCTCCTCTTCAGCCATGCCAATGCCTGTATCGGATACGGTAATAAAAGCGTTCTGGTGGTCGCAGTCAAGCACAACTTTAACCTTTCCGCCTTCATCGGTGTATTTAATGCCGTTTTCCACAAGGTTTGAAACGGCTAATGTAAATTTAGTCCTGTCTATTTCGGCATTTACTTCCTTAACTGCCGTATACTCAAAGTCTATATTTTTATTGTCAGCCAAAGGCCTGAGCCTTTTAACAATGTCCTCTATAACGGAATTTAAGCTTTCCTGTTTAAATGTAACCGGAATTTCTTTCTGGTCCAGCTTAACAAGGGTAAGAAGGTCATTTATAATTTCCGTCATTCTGTCCACTTCTGAATTAATGTCTTTTAAAAACTCGATATATGTTTCCTTAGGCGCTTCACTGTCCAGCAGTATAGACTCACTGAGAACTTTAATAGAGCTTAAAGGCGTTTTAAGCTCATGGCTTACATTTGAAACAAAGTGCTGACGTGATGTTTCCACCTCTTCCAGTTTTTCGGCCATGTTGTTAACTGCGGCGCCTACCTGCATAATTTCGTTGTCGGAATTTTCGTCAACCGGCATTCTTTCGTCAAAATGCCCTTCGGAAATGTTACGTATTACCTCCATAAGTTTGCTTAAAGGCCCTGTTATGGTATGAGAGAGCACCAGCACAAATGTAAGAACAATACATGAAATAAGTATTGTCATTATATAAACCGGTTTTCTGATGCCTGCAATCATGGCATTTATATCAGTCGGTTTATAAATAATAAGCACCGTGCCTACTTTTTTACCGCTTTCGTCAACTATTGATGTAACAACATAAATGTCGCCGCTTTCCTGCTCCCGGGCCACGTCTTTGGTTTCAAGAGCCTCTACTATTTCAGGTATAATAATTGTTTTGCCGTTATCGGTGCCGTTGGAATCCTCAATTACAACACCCATATCGTCGGTAACTATTATTCTGTAGCCGCCCTGTTCGCTTGTAAGCTCAATATCCCTGGCAAAAGCATGACGCATATCCTCATTTCTAAGATAGCCCGAAATTGTAATATGCCCCGAAAATATATTGGCCTGATTTAAAAGCTCTTTCTTTTTTTCTTCTATAAAATAGTTTTCCGTAGTTTTAAAAACAACAGCGGTAAAAAGGAAAAGCGGTATTAACCCGGCACACAGATATGTTATTATCATTAAAAATTTAATTCTGTAACTGCCGCCTTTTTTCTTAGCCAAAATAATAACCAACTCCCCATTTTGTAAATATATACTTAGGCTCGCTTGGTTTTTCCTCTATCTTCTCCCTAAGACGCCTTACATGCACATCAACCGTTCTGGCATCTCCCGGGTAATCGTAGCCCCAGATAGTGTCAAGAAGTGTTTCTCTGCTGTAAACTTTACCCGGATTTTCCATAAATAATACAAGCATGTCAAATTCTTTTGCTGTAAGGTTTGTTTCTTTTCCGTTTATAAACACACGTCTTGAGTCAAAATCCACTTTAAGACCACGTACTTCAAGCACATTAGGCTTTTTAGCCTCGTTAATATCTACTTTCTTAACGCTTCGTCTTAATATAGCCTTAATTCTGGCTTTAAGCTCAAGTATATTAAAAGGTTTAACTATATAGTCGTCTGCACCGTACTCAAGGCCCATAATTTTGTCCATGTCCTCACCTTTAGCCGTAACCATAATAATAGGCACCTGAGAAAAACCTCTAACCTGCTGGCATACTTCAAGGCCGTTCATTTTAGGAAGCATAACATCAAGAACTACTAAATCGAATTTTCTTTCTTTTATATAATTAAGGGCCTCTTCCCCGTCATAAGCGGCCTCTACTTCCATGCCGTCCTGCTGAAGGCTGAATTTAATGCCTTTTACAATTAATTTTTCGTCATCGACTACAAGTATTTTATACGCCATATCAATTATCTCCCTCAACCGAAATAAAGTCTTTTATATCATTAAATTTACTTTCGCCGATACCGCTTACATTCATAATTTCCTCAATGGATTTAAAAGGCCCGTTTTTAGTTCTGTACTCAATTATATTTTCTGCCGTTTTAACACCAATGCCTTTTAAAGAATCAAGACTTTCAATATCGGCCGTATTTATGTTTATTATTTTTTCTTTGTTTATCTGCTCTAAAAATTCTGCCTGTGTTTTAACGTTGTAATAATATACTGTCTCATCCGGAGCAAACACAACTATACTGTTTTTGGTGTAATTGCTGTACCAAAGGCCGCATAATATTACACATATAGACAAAATCATCAGAATTTTTCTTTCTTTTACCAAAATAATCCGCTTCCCGCAATTTATTCATACATTATACATAAAAATCTGTTATAATTATTTAGATTGCGTTAATTATATAAAAATTGGTTATATTAATTATAACCTTCTTTTATAATAATTTTATTTGTCAGAAAACTTTCAAGCAGTCTTTTTACAGACAATCTTATAGACTGCCAGATAATTGTATCACGAATTTAAGCAAAATAGTAGAGCGTAAAAAAATTATTTTAAAACAAAAATAATTATATATAAAATTTAATATAAAATATATTGTATTTGTATAAATCCCTTAAACCGTATAATAAATAATAATTTAAAGGAGTTACTGTTTAATAATGAAAAAAATAAGACGCATAGCTTTATTTATTCTCATATCATCAATAATTCTTACTCCCGTTCAGTCAATGGCATTTACCATACCAAATGAAATAAAACAAAAGGCCGATGAGCTTCAGCTTGACGCTGAGGCCGCTATATTAATAAATGCCGATACCGGCGATATATTATACGAAAAAAACATAAACCAAAAGGAATACCCTGCCAGCATTACAAAACTTATGACAATGCTTTTGGCTTTTGAAAACTGTGATATGGACGAAACAATAACATTTTCAAAAGAAGCCGTGTTTTCAATAGAACCGGGCAGCAGCCATATAGGAATAGACCAAGGCGAAGAAATAACAGTTGACCAGGCAATGTATGCCATTATGCTGCAATCGGCAAACGAGGTTTCAAACGGTGTTGCAGAACACATAGACGGAAGCCTTGAAGCCTTTGCCCAGCACATGACACAAAGGGCAAAGGAATTAGGTGCACTTAATACCAACTTTGTAAATGCCAACGGACTTCACGATGAAAACCATTATACAACGGCTTACGATATGGCTCTTATTGCCCGTGAACTTCTTAAATATCCACATTTTAAAGACGTTTTGTCATGCACATATTACGAAATACCGCCTACAAATATCCAGAGCGAAACTCGTTACCTTCACGGCCAGACACAGCTTATAAAAGAACCTTCCGCCTTTTATTATGAATACTGTGAAGGCGGCAAAACAGGCTTTACAGACCAAGCCGGCAACACACTTGTGGCCTATGCCAAAAAAGACGGCACAGAGATAATATCCGTTGTGCTTAAGTCCACCGGTTACGGAGAATACACCGATACAATAAAACTTTTTGATTACGGTTTTGAAAACTTCAAAACTCAAAACCTTTGTACCCAAGGCAGTCTTTGCCAAAACACAACAGCTATTGAAGAAGGTCTGTTTAAAGACGAAACATTTAATGTAACGGGAAATTATGCCTCCGATGTTACTGTAACTCTACCTTTAAACTGTTCTTTAAGCGATATTGAAACAAATGTTGATTTACCGGAAAACATTCCTGTACCTTTAAGCAAAGGCGATGTTATAGGCAGTGTTTCATTTGCTTTAAACGGTGAGGAAATAGGCAAAACAGATATTGTTTCGGCAGATGATGTAGGGGAAAATGCCGCTGCCGCAATGGCTACAGCCCAAACCAAAAAACCTATAGACATTAAACTTATTGCTGCCGCTTTAATTTGTTTGGTTGTTGTTTTAATTATACTTCGGTTTGCTTTAGTTAAATTACGTTATGAACACAACAGAAAAAAACGCCGCCAGCGCCTTAAATACTATCGTGATACTAATTTCAAAAATTTAGAGCTTTCATCTAAAAACCGAAAATACAGATAAAATTTTAATTGCCCGTTTTGTATTTATTTAGGCATATTCATAATTTATAAACTGCCTTAAATAAAAACACATAAAACGGGCAATTTTTCATTTCCTATTGAAAAAGTAGTAAAAAAGTAATAGAATTATAAAATAAATGCGGATATAGTTCATCGGTAGAATGAGAGCTTCCCAAGCTTTAGAGACGGGTTCGACTCCCGCTATCCGCTTTATTTTTTTGCCTGTTTTAAATTGTTTCAACTTTTAAACAAACAAAAAGGAGTGAATATATGAATACATTTGAATCCGGCGTATACAGACCACCTATGCACAGCTTCAGTCTTTTGTTAAGGGTTACAGAAAACTGCCCTTGGAATAAATGCAACTTTTGTATGCTTTACCGCGGCTGTCAGTTTAAAACACGTCCTGTTGAAGACGTTTTAAAAGATATAGATTCAATGGCAGAAATTAAAGAACGCATTTTATCCCATGTACTGCCTAACGGCGAGTTTGACACCGTTTCATTAAATAAAGAGTATTTTTCACTTAAAACCGATAAAGAACGTGAATGTTATGCTATGGTGTTTAACTGGGCCGCTAACGGAAATATGGAAGCCATATTCCTTCAAGACGGAAACACAATGGTTCTTCAAACAGAAAAGCTTATTAAAATAGTTGAAAGAATAGCCCAAAAGTTCCCAGAGCTTAAAATTATAGCTTCCTACGGCAGAGCAGACTCCATTTGCCGTAAATCAGTTGATGAGCTTAAAGAATTAAAATCTGCCGGCTTAAATATGATACATTCAGGCTTTGAAACATGCTGTGAAGAAACACTTAAAGTAATAAACAAAGGCTTTACTGTTAAGCAGGAGCTGGAAGCCGGTTTGAAGCTTAAAGAAGCCAAAATGACAATTAATCTTTTTTATATGCCTGGCAACGGTGGCATTGATTTAAGCGAGAAAAACGCCTTTGAAACAGCCAAAGTTATGAAACAGATTAATCCTGAATTTATAAGAATACGAACATTTATGATGAAAGAAGGCTCGCCTCTTTACGATATGAATAATTCCGGAACATTCAGGAACTGCACTGAAGACGGCAAAGTCCGTGAGCTTAGAAGCTTTATTGACAATTTAAAAGGCTCAACATCTTATGTAATAAGTGACCATATTATAAACCTTCTGCCTTATGTTGAAGGATATATTGATAAACACCGTGAGGATATTTTAAACTACATGGACGAATATTTTGCTTTGCCTGAATATGAGAAAAAACGCTTCCAGCTTGCAAGAAGGCTGTATTATTTAGACTCATGGAAACATTTTGATTACTTGACTCAAACACAGCTTAACAACATAGATTTTATGATTAAAAGCGTAAATAACGACTATGCTTGGGAAAAGCTTATACTTTCCTATGCTTCCAAAATGATATAATACAAAACACAAAAAGCGTGATAATTAATTCACGCCTTTTTTATTCTCAATTAATACAGAAATATATTTTTCAAAATTTATGTAAAATAAATAATCAGGCAAAAATCAATATAACTTAATTCATTTAAAGTAAATTATAATTAAAGCATAGTGCATATAAATTAAAACATATTGTTAAACACAATATTTTTGATATAATAATAAAAAATCTTAATTATGTAAAAACTTCAAAATTCATAACACATAAGTACATATGTTGTATATTTAAAATGAATAATTATGTTGCAAACAGGAGATGAAATACATTGGTTTTATTGGTGGTAGATACTCAAGAGGAATTAATAAATGAATATTTATACCAATGTGTCAATTTTTTGGAAAATGTCCGTAATTTAATTAACACAGCAAGAGCATCAAATGTTGAGGTAATTTATGTTATGCATGATGACGGGCCTTATAGCAACATGACAAAAGGAAAGATTGGCTTTGATATATGTAATAATATTAAGCCGAAAAATAATGAGAAGGTTTTTATAAAATACGTTAACAGTCCTTTTAAAGAAACAGGGCTATTAGACTACTTAAAATCAAAATGTGAAAAAGACATTATAGTTATTGGCCTGCATACAGACAAATGTATAAATGCCGCTGTAATTTGCGGCTTTGAACATGATTTTAATATAATTGTTCCCATTGAGGCAAACTCAACAGAGGACAACACCTTTATGCCTGCAATTAAAAGCTGGCAGTATTACAATAAATTTATGTGGCCAAACCGTTATGCCCGTTGCATTTCTGTTGATGAAGCTATTAATATAATTAAAGAGAAAAATAAATTATAAAAATAATCAGTTTATAATTTGAGTTTAAAACTAAGCTTTTAGTTCATATTAAAACAGCCTTTATATAAGCCTGTCTTACAAAGGCTGTTTTCTTTTTTTATACTTGATACAAAAATTACTGTTAAACCGAAATTTATTTTTAAAAATTATATCAGTTAAATATTATTTCTATCCCTTTATTAACAGTCATTTTACCGCCATGAGATGTAATAATGCGTTTTACTATAATTAGCCCCATTATATGCTTTAAAGATTTTGTATTGTTATTTATATTTTCGGCAATATCTTTAGGTATGCCTAAGCCGCTGTCGCTGAATATAACATGCACTTTGTTATTTTCAATATATCCTTTAATATATATTTCACACCCGTTACTGTTGTGCCTTATTGAGTTTCCTACAATATTTTCAAAAGCTCTAAGCATAAGCTGTTTATCGGCATTTATAATATACTCATCAAATTCCGGCGATGTATCAATATTTATATTATATTTTTCTGCCCCTTCATTAATGGAATTAATACATTCAACGGCTGCCTGACGGACAACAGATGATAAACGGATATATTCCTTTCTTAAAGGCTGCATGTTGTACTCAAGCTTTGATGCCAGATTTAAGTCCTCTATAAGCTTTTTAATTTTAATACTCTGCTCTTTTATAACAGAGCCTTTTTCTTTTGTATCATTATCAATATTATTGTTTTGGCTTATCATTTCGCCATAGCCCATAATTAAAGAAAGCGGTGTTCTAATATCATGGGATACGGCACTTATCCATTCTGTCCGTGCTTCGTCACGTTTTTCTATAATGCTTTTTTGTTTTATAAGTTTTTCGGCAGTTTTATTTATACAAAGTGCTATTTCTTTAAAATTGCCGTTTACAGGCATATAAACAGGCATTTCATTTGAAAGATTATTTATTCCATCGGTTATAACTTTTACTTTTTTATAATATCCGTAACCAAATATTATAATAAGCACTGCCACAAAAACAAAAGAGCTTATAATGCCAAAAACTATAAGTTTAAAAAGCATGTGCAAACCTTTTATATCCTGAACAATATTATATTTCCATATACTGTCTTTGGGATAGCCTAAAACAGCAAGTCCACCTTCTGTTTCCCAAACCGAAACAGGGTAACCTTCAAGATACCATTTAGAAAACGACGCTACATCGGATACTGTATATTTATGGTTTAAATCATCACTTAAATTGTGCTCCCAAATTATGTTTCCGTTGTCATCAAGTATAAAAGCAAACTCACATTTTGCATCGTCTATAATACCGTTCATATATTCACTGTTTGTTATGTTTTTATTTTCGTCAAATTCAAACTGCTGGGATATATTCCTAACTGAGTATTTACCGTCTAAAGGCACTCCGTCATTCTGCCACATTAAAACACCTGCATAAATATAAATACACATTTGAACAACAATAAACGCCATAGCAATAGACACAGTTAATATAACGTATTTAAAATAAATTTTAATTAAGCTTTTCATTTGTTCAGCCTGTAACCTAAGCCTTTCATTGTAATTATATATTTTGGATTTGACGGATTAAGCTCTATTTTCTCTCTTAATTTTCTTATATGCACCATAAGAGTATTTTCGTAAGCATAGTAATTTTCACCCCAAACAGCTTCTGCCAGAAAGTCAAATGTAAGTATTCTTCCTCTGTTTTCCAAAAATACATTTAAAAGCTTGTATTCTTTGTTTGTAAGTGCTGTTTCTTCGCTTTCAGGTGTTTTTTTAACTGTTCCGGCTGACATATTAATTTCAGTATCTCCTATTTTATATATTCTGTCGATGTTTTTATCTTTGTTATATGTTCTTTTTAAAACAGCTCTGCACCTTAAAAGCAGTTCTTCAGCCAAAAACGGCTTTGTAATGTAGTCATCTGCTCCAAGACCTAAACCTTTTAATCTGTCCTCGTTTTTATCCCTTGCCGAAAGAAATATAACAGGTATATCAAAACTTTGGCTCAGTCTTTTATAAAAACTAAATCCGTCCTCATCGGGAAAGTTAACATCAAGTATTATTAAGCTGTATTTCTTTTTATAAATCATGCTTTCAGCCTCACTGCATGACAAAACAGTGTCTGTATTTTTAAAACCGTTTGTTATAAGCATTGTTTTTATCATCTGGCATAAATCATAATTGTCATCTGCAATAAGTATTTCTGCATTATAGTAATTCATTTGCAATCACTCCCAGATATATTATAATAGCTTATTTTGCGTTTTTATTTATTTGGCTAATCATTTAAACAAAATTTAAGGTTAGAGCAAAGATGAAATAAGCTTGCTAATTTAAAATCAAATAAAAAGGAGGTTTTAAAATGAATAATCAGTTAATAGCAACAGAAAAACTTACAAAAATATATCACGGCAGAAAAGTTGTTGATAATATATCCCTTTGTGTTCCAGAAGGCAAAATATACGGCTTTTTAGGTCCTAACGGTGCCGGAAAAAGCACCACAATGAAAATGCTTTTAGGCCTTACAGACCCAAGCGGAGGGAAAATATCAATATTCGGCAAAGAAATGAATCAAAAAAACCGTATTTCAATACTAAAACATACCGGCTCTTTAATTGAGTCTCCGTCTTATTACGGCAATCTTACAGGCTACGAGAACTTAAAAATAAGCTGTATACTTAAAAAACTGCCCTCTTCCGAAATAAGCCGTGTTTTATCAGTAGTAAGAATGGAAGGACACAAAAACAAAAAAGCTTCTCAATACTCTTTAGGTATGAAACAGCGTTTAGGCATAGCCAATGCACTTTTAGGCAGACCAAAGCTTCTTTTGCTTGATGAGCCTACAAACGGCCTTGACCCAGCCGGAATACACGAAATGCGTTCTTTAATACGTTCACTTCCTGAAGAATACGGAACAACAATTATGATTTCAAGCCACCTTCTTTCTGAAATGGAGCAGGTTTCAGACTATATAGGCATTATATCTGCCGGAAAAATTATATTTCAGGATAAACTTTCAAAATTACAGGAATTAGGAAAAGAAAACATAGTTATTAATACAGACGATAACATAAAGGCATCATCTGTTATTAAAGAAAATATGAATATAAATGCAGAAATAACAAATAACGAAATTATACTGCCATTTATGGATAACACAGACGTTTCCAAAACTGTAAAATGCCTTGTAAACAGCAATATAAATATATACCGTGTAACTGAAAAAACAAAAAATCTGGAAGAAATATATCTCTCTATGGTAAAGGAGAATGGCTTATGATAAGAACATTAAAGGCTGAAAGCCTTAAACTAAAACGCAGATATGTGTATTTAATGTTTGCCGTATCTTTTTTGGTTATAGTTCTGTGGACATGCTACAGCCTAAAGGACTTGGATTTTAATAAATTAAGCGGTGTTTTTGCCATGACAAACACAAATCTGTTATTGATAAATACCATAATTTCACCTGTTATAATAGCCGCTTTGGCTTCACGCCTTGCCGATATTGAGCTTATGGGAAATACATATAAATGGCTTAGCTGTATGCAGAATACAAAATCCATATTTAAAGGCAAAATTGCCCTTGGTTTAATATGCCTGTTTTTTTACTCACTTGCACAAAGTATATTTTATATTTTAATAGGCATTAAAATGGATTTTTATTCAGCCACAAAGTTTTTGTTGTTTTTTATATCTGTTTTTGCTGTAATGACTGCCCTTTTTATATTTCAGCTTAATTTTTCACTTTGGTCAAAAAATCAGCTTACACCCCTTTTTATAAGCATAGGCGGAACATTTGCCGGACTGTTTTCGTGGTTTTTACCACAGTACCCTTTACGCTTTATTATTCCATGGGGCTACTTTTGTGTTTTGTGCAACAACGGCATTAATTACGACTCTGTAAGCAGGTATACAGAATACTACTGGACAAATTACCCTTATTTATGGCTTATTGTGCTAATTATTTATATTGTATTGCAGTACATGTATACATGCAGAGAATTTATATCTGAAATTAAGGAAATATAAGGAGAATGCTTATGCTTATTAAATCAATTTACTGTGAGCGCCTAAAATGCAAAGGCACATTAATTTGGCCTGTTTTTATTACAATACCTATAATACCTGTATTGCTTGGCTGCGGCAATTATTTGGCAAACATAGGAATACTTAAATCCCAATGGTATTCTCTATGGACACAAATTACACTTTTTTATTCTAATTTTTTCTTTGCACCTCTTATAGGTGTGTACTGTGCTTTTTTGTGGCGGTATGAAAACTTTAATAACTGCCGGCAATATATGTATACAAGACCTTTAAAATACTCAACTGTATTTTTGTCAAAATATATAATGGTATGTGTTATAACATTTATGACTCAAATTTGGCTTTGTGTTATGTTTACAGCAGCAGGAAAAATTGTATCACTAAACGGTCTTCCGCCATCTGATATATTTTTATGGATGCTTAGGGGAACATTAGGCGGTTTTGTAACAGCTACAATACAGTTTGCAGCGGCAGCACTTATTAAAAACTTTGCAGTACCTGTTGTAATAGGCATGTTAGGTGGAATAACCGGTCTTATAGCAGCCAATACATCATTAGGCATATTTTATCCGTATTCACTTATGCTTTTAGGCATGAATGCTAATAAATCCGAAGATATGGTGACTAATATATTTTTATATTTTGCAGTTTCTTTATTATATATCGCTTTATTTACCATAATAGGCATTAAAATTTCAAAAATTAAAAATCATTGAAAAACCGCCTGACTCTTGTCAGGCGGACTTTCGTTATTTACACTTATTCTGCTTTAAGACCTTTTTTAACATTTACAATAAAATCCTGTATGTTGGTCACTATTGTTTTAACACTTAAACTGCCTCTGTCTTTAAGCTTGTTTACGGCAAATTCCGAAATATCAACGGAATAGAAGTAAACCGGTCGTATTTCACCGTTTATTTTTCTAAAAGACGGCGTCATGTTTCCTGTAGCTATTGTATGCAGTGCCGAAGCCATACATATAACTGTTGTGGCATTTCTTATAATGTTCCTCATGGCATCCTGAGCCTTATAAACATCGGCATAAACTTCAGGAAGCGGTCCGTCGTCACGTATTGAGCCGGCAAGGACAAAAGGCACATTGTTTTTAACACACTCATATATAATGCCGTCTTTGGCATAACCATACTCAACAAATTTTGTAATGCTTCCGCACTCACGTACTTTGTTTATAGTGTCTATGTGGTTATAGTGTCCGTTAGGCTGACTTTTTTGTGTATATATGTTCTGCCCCAATGCCGTTTGCAAATAAGAAGCCTCCAGGTCATGAGTGGCAAGGGCATTGCCTGCCAAAAGGCCGTTTACATATCCGTTACGAACAAGGGCCGCAAAAGCCGCTCTTGAATCAGCATCAAAGGCACATGCCGGACCCATTACCCAAACAATGCTTCCGTTTTCTCTTTCATGCTCCAAAAGCTCATATATATTGTCGTAGTCTTTAGAATAAGCAGTTTCTCTTGATCTGCTCTGACGGAAAGAAAAGGCTTCCCTTAAATCCTCGTCACTTTCAAAACCCTCTGTATGTACAAATATGCCCTCACTGGCGTCTTCTGTTCTTCCTACAACAACCAAATCGCCTTTTTTAAGGTTCCTGAATTCTATTACATATATTCTGCCGTTTTTGTAAACAGCAACACAGTCCATACGGCTTTCTTCAGCCAAAATCCATTTGCCTTTTATTTTAAAATACTCCGGAAAAATAGTTGTGGCATGATAATTTTCCGGGGCAACTCCGTCGGTTTCAACTTCTCTTAAAACGGCATCAGGCGCTTTTAAAAACATTTCTTTCAAAAAATCCGGCTCTTTATATAACGGCATATTAAACATATATCATACCTCCTAAATATTAAAAACTTTTGCAGAAAAAAAGAGCCCATACGCATTATAAACTTTATAATACGCATACGCTCTTTTATAACAATATTATAACAAATTAAAAAAATATTTCAATATTTTATTTATATTTTATTAAATAAGTTATAAGCTAATTAATAACCATTAGTTAATTTAAACCAAATAAAATTGAGAGATATAAATATACATGTTATAATTAATAAAATTATTTGCATTTTAAAATTTCGGAGGTAACCTAAATGAAGAAATACGAGTTTAAAACAATTCATATAAGCAAATTCATTGGCTCAAAATCGGAAGAACACAGAGAAATTATAGAAGAATATGCCAAAAAAGGCTATAGATATGTAGGCTTTATACCTACAAACATAAATGACTACGGCAAAATAAAAGATATTGACGTGGTTTTTGAAATAGACTGCTGATTAAAATATAAAAAGGCCTTATTCACTTTTTAAGTAATAGGCCTTTTTATTATTTAAGTTTGTTTTCAATCACCAAATGCTATTTTTTGTGCATTATAAGCCTGAATATTAAATGTCTTAAAATCTCCGTTATACCAAACAAAATTACTTTCGTCGTTTTCAATTACCATTTCAATTTCAGTTTTTAACTGTATCAGCTCATCAGAGCTTAAAGCCATAACGCCTCTATTTGTATTTCCGCTTTCAGAAGCCGTTTTTCCGATATATTCTCCTTTAGTTGTTATATTGTTATAAAACTCATATAAATACGGCACAGAGCCTGCCGAAAGACTTCTGTAGTCATAAGGGCTGAATGTATCAAGTGTGCCTTTTTCAAACCTTGATATATT
>CALWSS010000109.1 GCA_944384255.1 uncultured Clostridia bacterium | reverse complement strand
AATTCAGTTACTGTCCGTGACAGAGATACTATGGAACAGATAAGAATTAAAATTGATGAGCTTGAAAACTATCTTAAAGAAAAAATGGAGTTTTAATTTATACTGAAAAATATATAAAACTTTAAATATAATAACTTAAGAATAAATTTAAAAGACCGCCTGAAATCAGACGGTCTTTATTATATTTTTATTATATTTAATTTTTAGTGCTCTAAACCTCTTCTTATTTCTTCTTCACGTTCTCTTATGGCTGGGTCATCTTCATAGAAAACATAGAAGTTAGGGTCAACCTTTCCAATTCCAAGATAACGTGCTTTATAATCCTTAAATAACTGCCAGAATTTTCCCTGAAGGAAAACAAGAGCAATAAGGTTTGTAAATACAGGGAATGCAAGAAGTACACTAACAAGTGACCAGAAAAGGTCGGCATCATGTCCTGTTAAAGTAATATAAGAAACTATAATTACGTTCATGCAAGGAAAGTAAATCTTGAAGAATGTAATTACTTTATCTCTTACAGCAGGTTTTCTTCTAAGTAAACGACGGATAACGGCTGCATAATATGTATACCAGCCTGCTGTTGTTGTAAGACCGAAAAGAATAGCCATGATACCCATGAAAATTCTACCTGCCATGCCGTATGTTGTTTCAAATGCTGCCATTGTAAGTGTAGCGCCTGTTGTACCATTTGACCAAAGACCTGTACATACAACTGCTAAAGCTGTAACTGAGCAAACGATGATAGTATCAACAAAAACTTCAAATGCACCCCAAAGACCCTGTCTTACAGGATGAACTGTATCAGCAGAGCTATGGATAAGAGGAGATGAACCCTGACCAGCTTCATTTGAGTTGATTGAACGGTTTAATCCTGAACGAACTGCTGTTGTAACTGATGCACCAACAAAACCTCCTACAGCTGCTGAACCTGTAAATGCGTCATGGAAAATCATAGTTATTGCTGATGGTACATTTTGAATATTTAAAAGAACAAGTATAATTCCGCCTATAAGGTATGCAATACACATAATAGGAACTGCTACTGTAGCAAATTTAGCTATACGAGGTGTACCTTTCCATATAACATAGAGAATAACGATTGTATAAATAACTGTTGTTGCAAGCATAGGAACACCAAAGGCATTATAAATCATTTCTGAAATTGTATATGCCTGTGAACCCTGAATAGACATTGCTAAAAGAGCGATACAGAATATAAAGCCAAGTACATAACCAAATTTAATTCCCATTTCACGGCCAATACCTTTTTCCATGTATTCCATAGGACCGCCATAATAGTCGCCTTTTTCATCACGTGAACGATAGTAGCAGCCAAGGGCTGTTTCTACAAGCTTAACCATCATTCCGAAGAAAGCCCAAAGCCAAAGCCAGAAAATAGAACCAGGACCACCAACAGCTATAGCTGAAGCAACACCTGAGATATTACCTGCACCAACGCATCCGCCGATAGCTATACAAACAGCTTCGATAGGTGAAACAGTTCCTTCTTTCTTTTTGTTAGATTCTGATGCTTTAATACTTCCGGCTGTATGTTTTAAAATGTGTCCAAATTTTACAAATGGGAAAAATCCTGACCTTACTGTGAAATAAAAACCTACTAACATAACAAAGATAATGAAAGGCAATCCCCACAAAATACCTTCAAGCTTGAAAATAAAATCAGCTATCATAAAATATACCCCCCTGAAAATAACTGTTTTGTTATTAATAACCAAAATAACAAAACTTTAATAAACTCATAAAAACAAAAATACCAAAAATAATAGAAAATAATGATAAGATTAGATTAAGCCAATACAAAAATTCGTGGTTATTATTGGCTGAATAAATTTTTAGTATTTTTAAAATATCACTCCTTTCTGAAATTTATTTTAGTATATAGCATACCAGTTTGTTTGTAAATATAATTTAAAAGTAAGTGATGTAAATTTATTGATGAAGTTTTGAATAAAATAATTTTTAATATTGTAATAAATTAGTTTTAATTCGGCATATTGTATATATATTTGTACTATTGTAATTTAATTACATAAAAAAATTATAAAAAAAGACGGTTTTTAAAACCGTCTTTTTAAACAATGATTTAAAGAATTTTTCTTTCAGGCTCTGTAAGAGATGCCATTGTAGCTGTCATATTTTTAATATAGAAAACAGACATGGCAGGGTTTTCGGCCGAACCATACATTTTAAGTAAGTCAGGCATAACTTCAAATACTTTTTTCTTAGCTTCCATATTGTTGTCATCAAAAACAACTTCGCCTGTTACTCTTAAAAAGTGTGTATCAGGAGCCATGGAGCAAAACTCAATCTTTGGGTTTTCCTTAAGCTGTTTGTAAACCTTTTTAACATTAGCACTAACCATATAGAATTTTCCGTCATAAATCATGTGAAAACCGAAAGGCCTAACCCTTGGCTGACCATTATCGTCAGTAGCTAAATAAAAAATAGGGTTGTTCTTTAAAAATTCAAGTAATTCGTCCATGCTAAAACTTCCTTTCGTAAATTTATATAAAAACATTATTTAACATCGCTTAAAGGTATTCCGCCTTTTACTCCCCAGTTTTCCGGCGGCTGTTCATTTATAAATATAAGTATATTTTCTTTTTGAAACAATGTTTTTTCTTCAAGAGCATTTACTATGCTTTTATATAACTGACGCTTTAATTCTGTACTTCTTCCGGACTCGAGCTGAAGTTCTATGAATATTTCATAATCGTCCTGAAGCTCAAAAAGGTCTTGGTCATAACGTAAAACCCTTATATTTCTTTCGGAAGATTTAAGCGAAAGCTCATTTTTAACAACATTCATTACAATGTTTTTTACGGCAACTGCCGTTTCAACTTTCCATTTGTTTCCCATTTCTATTTTAATTGCGGGCATATTAAGCACCTCCCTACAAAACTAAATTTTATACCAATTTTATGCTAAAGTCCATAGTGTTTTAAATGCTTTAATGTGCTTTTAAAAATTAAAGAAAAATACTTCATAATTTTAATAAATAAACGTATTATATATACGGAGCAGAAAAACAAATATTGATTTATTATAATTTTTTCAAATTTTAAGAAGGATTTAGGCTTAAAATGTAGTAAACATAATTAATTGGTTATTGCATGGGAGGTGTTATTTTGTTAAGAGAAATTCATGAGGATTTTGAATTAGACTATCTAAGCCCGTCAGCGGCCAAAAGCAGGTTTTCAAAAGGCAGAAAAAGGGAAGAAGAAAAATGCCAGATAAGAACGGACTTTCAGCGCGACCGTGACAGAATAATACATGCAAAAGCTTTTAGAAGAATGAAGCACAAAACACAAGTTTTTATTTCTCCTGAAGGCGACCACTACAGGACAAGACTTACCCATACTCTTGAGGTTTCACAAATTGCCCGTACAATAGCAAGAGCACTTAAACTAAATGAAGATTTAACAGAAGCAATAGCTTTGGGCCATGACTTGGGGCACACACCTTTCGGCCATGCTGGTGAAAAAGCTCTTAATATGCTCTGCTCCAAAGGTTTTGAGCATAATAAGCAAAGTCTTAGAGTAGTTGACAGGCTTGAAAAAGACGGTTTAGGTCTTAATTTAACTTATGAAGTAAGAAACGGTATTTTAAACCACAGAACAGGCGGTAAACCTGAAACTTTTGAAGGGAAAATAGTCCGCTTATCAGATAAAATAGCTTATATTAACCATGATATTGACGATGCCCAAAGGGCCGGAATACTTAAAGAAAGCGATATACCAAGTGATATAACAGACATTATAGGACATACAAACAGTGACAGACTTAATACTTTTATTAAAGATGTAATATTTTACAGCTTTGACAAAAATGACATTATAATGAGTCCTAATATAGGCCAGATTATGGCAGACCTTCGTAAGTTTATGTTTGATAATGTTTATAACGACAAACGCTCGGAAGACGAAAGCCGAAAAGTGGAATATATGATTGGCGGGTTATTTGAGTATTTTATTAAAAATCCGGATAAAATGAAAAATGAGTTTATAAATCTTCTGAGTAATGGTGAAGATATTGAAACTGTTGTATGTGATTTTAT
>CALWSS010000108.1 GCA_944384255.1 uncultured Clostridia bacterium | reverse complement strand
CCATAAGCCTGGTAAGCAAATAAATAACCTGTTCTGCCTACACCACACTGAACTTCATCAAATAACAGTACAATGTCCTTTTCATCACAAAGAGCACGTACTTTTTCAAGGTATTCCTTTTTAGCCGGTCTTATACCGCCTTCACCCTGTATAGGCTCCATAAGTATGCCACATGTATTTTCGTCAACTGCATTTTTAAGTGCTTCAAAATCGTTAAAAGGCACATGTTTAATACCAGGAAGCAATGGGTCAAGACCTTTGTGGTATTTATCCTGGCCTGTTGCTGTTACGGCACCATAAGTCCTGCCGTGGAATGATTTTTCCATTGTTATAATATCACGGCCTTTTTTGCCTTTCATTATGGCATATTTTCTTGCTATTTTAAGAGATGCCTCAATAGTTTCGGCACCGCTGTTGCAGAAAAATACTTTGTCAAAACAGCTGTTGGCGCAAAGCTCCTCAGCAAGTGTTATCTGCGGCTCTGTGTAGTAAAGGTTAGAAACGTGTATAAGCTTCATGCTCTGTTCAGCTATTTTTTTACCAAGCTTTTCGTTGCTGTAGCCTAAAGAGTTTACGGCTATTCCGGCTACAAAATCAAGATATTTCTTTCCGTCCATATCCCAAACATACATACCTTTGCCGTGGTCAAAAGCAATAGGGAAACGGCTATATGTATTCATTATTACTTTGCTGCCCCTTTCGGCAAGCTTCTGTGTATTATTCATTTTAAATCACCTTTCAAATTTATTTTTTCTCAATCATTGTACCTATACCGGCATTAGTAAAGAGCTCAAGTATTAAGCAGTGCTCAATTCTTCCGTCAAGTATATGTACATTGTTAACTCCGGCTTCTACAGCAGCCATACAGCACTCAACCTTAGGTATCATACCGCCTGAAATTGTGCCGTCTTCAATATAGCCTTTTACTTCACTGGCTTTCATAAAGCTCATAAGTGAATCAGGGTCGTTTACATCTTTTAAAACCCCGGCAACATCCGTTAAGAATACAAGCTTTTCGGCCTCAAGGCTTCCGGCTATGGCAACAGCCATATAATCTGCATTAATGTTGTAGCTCTGGCCCTTTGCATCTTTTCCTATAGGTGCTATAACAGGTATAATGTCGTTATCTATAAGTGTTTTAACAAGTGTAGGGTCAACGCTTTCAACAGTACCTACAAAACCGTAGTCAACACCGTCTTTTTCTATTTTCTTAGCTCTTACAGTATCGCCATCTTTGCCGCTTATACCCACTGCCTTAACACCGTGAAGCTCTATTTCTGTAACAATCTGTTTGTTTATTTTTCCGGCAAGCACCATTTCGGCAACTTCCATAGTATCGGCATTTGTAACTCTTAGACCGTTTACAAACTTGCTTTCTATATTAAGTCTTTTAAGGAAAGAGCTTATATCCGGTCCTCCGCCATGAACAATAACAGGCTTCATGCCAACAAGCTTCATAAGTACAATATCTTTAATAATAGTGTCTTTAATCTCTGGGTTTATAAGGGCGCTTCCGCCATATTTAACAACAACTGTTTTGTTGCTGAATTTTTTAATAAAAGGCAGTGCCTCTGTAAGTATCTGAGCTTTTTTAATATTCATATCTATATTTACCATTTTACATTATCTCCTTTAGGAACGGTAATCGCCGTTTATCCTTACATATTCATAACTTAAGTCGCAGCCCCAAGCTGTGGCTTTTTCATTCCCTTCGGAAATCTTAATATTTACCTGAATTTCTTTTTCGCTGAGTATCATTTTTGCTTTGTCCTCATCAAAAACAATAGGTGTGCCCTTATCCATTAAAAGAATACTGCCAGCACTGCTTGCAAAAACAATATCAACCTTGTTAGGGTCAAACTTAACTCCGCTGTAACCCATAGCACAAAGTACACGGCCCCAGTTGGCATCTTCACCAAATACTGCCGCTTTAAAAAGACTGCTCTTTACAACAGATTTAGCCATTGTTTTGGCATCTTCATAAGTTGCGGCACCTTCCACATTTACTTCCATAAACTTTGTGGCGCCTTCACCGTCACGAACAAGGTTTTTAGCAAGTCTTTCGTTTACATAGTGAAGAGCTTCTTTAAATGTGTCATAATCCGCTCCCTCTTCTGTAACCTTGTCATTACCTGCAAGACCATTTGCCAAAACAACAACTGTGTCGTTTGTGCTTGTATCGCCGTCTACAGAAACCATGTTGTAAGTAGATTTAATGTCTTCCTTTAAAGCTTTGTTTAAAAGCTCTGCTGAAATATCTGCATCAGTTGTTATAAAGCTAAGCATAGTTGCCATGTTAGGGCAAATCATTCCGCTGCCCTTTGCCATGCCACCCATACGAACAGTTTTACCGCCAAGCTCAAACTCAACGGCAACTTCTTTTGAATATGTATCTGTTGTCATTATGGCTTCAGCTGCCATTAAAGCATTGTTTCTGTCATAACCCAGCATAGGGAATGTATTTTTAATACCTTCCTTAACAGTTTCTATAGGAAAAACTGCACCTATAACACCTGTTGAAGCTGTAAGAACAGTATTTTCCTCTACACCCAAAAGAGAAGCAAAGCACTGTGCCATTTCTTTGTTGCTTTTAACGCCTTCTTCACCTGTGCAGGCGTTGGCATTGCCGCTGTTTACGGCTATACCGTTTATTTTAACTCCGCTTTCCATTATTTCCATGTTTCTTAAAACAGATGTAGCCTTAACCACATTAGTAGTAAAAGCCGCTGCTGCTGTTGCAGGAACATCACTGGCTATAAGAGCCAAGTCCTTTTTTTCAGTAATTTTGCCTTTTATGCCAACAGCATTTCCGGCAGCTCTAAAGCCTTTTGCTGCTGTAACGGAACCTTCTATAACTTTCATTTAATATGCCCCCTTAAGAATGTGACCTGTATTCTCCGTTTATTCTTATATATTCGTGTCCTAAATCACAGCCGTAGCTTCTGGCCTTTGCTGTGCCGTCTTTTAAAACTATAGTTATGTAAATATCTTTTTGGCTTAATATGTCAGAAGCCAAATTTTCGTCAAAGCTTACCGGCTCGCCGTTATCCATAAGCAGTATACGTCCTTTTTCACTGCTCATTTCAACCTTTAAGTTGTCAGGATTAAAATAAGCTCCGCTGCCGCCCATAGCCGCTGCAATTCTTCCCCAGTTGGCATCTTCGCCATACATGGCAGTTTTAACAAGGTCGTTTGTAACTATCGATTTAGCCAGTATTCTTGCATCTTCTGTTGTTTTGGCTCCTGCCAAATCTACCTGTATAAACTTTGAAGCCCCTTCACCGTCGTGGATAATATCCCTTGCAAATTTCTCATGTATAAAAAGCAGTGCCCTTTCAAAAGCCTCGTAAAACTCGTTTTCTTCTGTTATTTCTTCGTTTTCTGCAAGACCATTGGCTATAATAAGAGCCATGTCATTAGTACTCATAGCACCGTCTACCGAAATCATGTTGTAAGTTTCTCTAACAGCATTGGAAAGAGCCTTCTGCAATAATTGTTGTGAAATATTAATATCAGTTGTAACAAAAGAAAGCACCGTTGCCATGTTAGGGTGAATCATACCGCTGCCCTTTGCCATACCGCCTATTTTAACTATTTTGCCGCCAATATTAAGCTCAACAGCTATTTCCTTAATAAATGTATCTGTTGTTATAATTCCGGAAGCGGCATTTTTGGCACTGTCTCTTTTGTCCGAAATCTCAGGATAAGTTTCCTCAATGCCTTTAAGTATTTTTTCCATAGGCATTTGAAGACCTATAATTCCTGTTGCAGCAGTAAGTATTTCTTCTTTTTCAACACCCATAAGCCATGCCATAGCCTGAGCCATTATTTCATTATCACTAATACCCTTTTGACCTGTGCAGGCATTGGCATTGCCGCTTACACATACAAGACCTCTTACAAGGCCGCCTTTTTTTGTAATATTGCTGTTCCAAATAACAGGTGCAGCCTTTATTCTGTTTTGAGTATAGACGCCTGCTGCCTTAGCCGGTACGTCGCTTGTTAAAAGAGCAATGTCCTTTTTTACTTTTTTAATTCCTATATGCCTTCCAGCGGCTTTAAAGCCTTCCGGTGCCGTTATTCCTCCGTCTATAACTCTCATCAGTCTCAAGTAATTTCCTCCTTAAAAATCCATTATGCCGGGAATATAGGTGCAAATGAAAGACCTGTCTTTTCGTCAAAACCGAATAAAATATTCATGTTCTGAACTGCCTGTCCTGCAGCACCCTTAACAAGGTTATCTATAGCACCTATTACAACTATTCTTCCTGTTCTTTCATCTATTTTAAACCCTATGTCAACAAAGTTGGAACCCTTAACCCATCTTGTTTCAGGGAAAACGCCTTTTTTAGTAAGTCTTATAAAATATTCTTTTCCGTAGTGCTTTTCATAAACTGCTTTAATATCGTCATAAGTATACATTTTGTTTAATTTAGCATAGCAAGTTGCTAAAATACCACGGTTCATAGGTATAAGATGTGGTGTAAATGAAAGAGTTATTTCTTTGCCGGCTGCAT
>CALWSS010000107.1 GCA_944384255.1 uncultured Clostridia bacterium | reverse complement strand
CAGTATTATGGCTTATAGTATGTATACTGCACATAAGAAGCGGTGTAAATGCATGGTTTTATATTATTATAACCGTTTTATGGTTCATTTGTGCCGGTATTTGGATTAAAAGGTATTTAAATAAATATGGCAAAAAACGAAATAATAAATAGCATTTAAACAAAAGGTTTTTATATTCCTAATAATTAAAATAAAACAGCTGTAATTTATTTGTATTAATAATTTATAGCTGTTTTTTAAGGTGTTTTTATAAATTTAAACTTAAGTTATTAATCGATTTTGGTGCAAATATATTTGCAATGTAATATAAATATGAAAATAATATAATAAAAAAACAGCATGGAATAAATTTATACAATAAAAATTCCATGCTGTTATTTGTTTTTAGTTTAAAAATGTGTTAATAACATTTGTATTATTTATCTCTTATTTGGCTGTGAAGCTCCTGAAGTGATTTAACATCGCCTTTGCCGTGTTCTTTAACATAACGAATACCTTTTGCTGTTACTCTTGCGGCAGCCATTGTTGTCATATACGGTATTCTTGCTTTAATAGCGGCTTTACGAAGGTAGCTGTCATCATTTATGCTGTCTTTGCCTACAGGTGTGTTAACAATAAGGTCAATCTGGCCGTTTGTTATCATATCAAGTATATTCGGACGGCCTTCTGAAAGTTTGTTTACTTTTTCGGCCTCAATGCCGGCTTTTCTGATTAAATCACATGTGGAGCTGGTAGCTATTATCTTAAATCCGTCATCGGCAAAGCTCTTTGCTATTTCGGCAACTTCCGCTTTGTCTTTGTTGTTTACGGAAATAAGGACTGTTCCGCTTAAAGGAAGTTTTGACTGTGTGGCCTCCTGTGCTTTATAAAAAGCTTCGCCGTATGAAGCTGAAAGGCCTAAAACTTCGCCTGTAGAACGCATTTCCGGCCCAAGAACAGGGTCAACCTCAGGGAACATATTAAACGGAAATACGGCTTCTTTTACACCATAATACGGAATATGTTTTTCCTTTAACTGAGGAACCGGTGACGGACGGCCTGTTATTTCTGATGTAATAATGTCTGTTGCTATAGGCACCATACGGATATTGCATACCTTTGATACAAGAGGTACTGTACGGGAGGCACGTGGATTTGCTTCGAGAACAAATACTTTGCCGTTTTCTATAGCGTACTGCATGTTCATTAAGCCTTTAACATGCATTTCTTCTGCAATTTTCTTTGTGTATTCCTTTATAATTCGTACATTTTCTTCTGATATATGGACAGAAGGTATAATGCATGCAGAGTCGCCGGAATGAACACCTGCAAGCTCTATATGCTCCATTACGGCAGGAACAAATGCATGTGTTCCGTCGCTTATGGCATCTGCTTCACATTCCAGTGCATGGTTAAGGAAACGGTCTATAAGTATTGGTCTGTCAGGTGTTACGCCTACAGCGGCTTTCATATATTCTGCCATACTGTCATCGTCATAAACAACTTCCATTCCACGGCCGCCTAAAACATAAGAAGGACGAACCATTACAGGGTAGCCTATGCCGTTTGCAATTTTAACTGCTTCGTCTACTGTTGTAGCCATACCGGACTCTGGCATTGGAATATCCAGCTTTTTCATCATTTCACGGAAAAGGTCACGGTCTTCTGCAAGGTCAATAACTGCCGGTGAAGTGCCAAGTATTTTAACACCGTTTTTCTCCAGCTGTGAAGCAAGGTTAAGAGGTGTCTGTCCGCCAAACTGAGCAATAACACCAAGAGGTTTTTCTTTATTGTAAATGCTTAAAACATCTTCAAGTGTTAAAGGCTCGAAATAAAGCTTGTCTGATGTATCATAGTCTGTTGAAACGGTTTCAGGGTTGCAGTTTACTATTATTGTTTCAAAGCCAAGCTTTTTAAGGGCAAGAGCGGCATGAACACAGCAGTAGTCAAACTCTATACCCTGGCCGATACGGTTAGGACCGCCGCCTAAAATCATAATCTTTGGCTTATCCGTTCTAATCGGGTTTTTGTCTGTGCCGTTATATGTTGAGTAATAGTAAGCGCTGTCCTGTGTGCCGCTTACATGTACACCTTCCCAGTTTTCAACAACACCAAGGGCTATACGGCGGTTTCTAACATCGTCTTCTGGCACATCAAGTATCTGGCTTAAATATTTGTCTGAAAAACCGTCTTTTTTAGCCTGAATAAGCATTTCATCTTTAGGAAGTGAGCCTTTGCTTAAAGAGAGAGCTTCTTCTTCCTCAACAAGTTCTTTCATCTGCTCTATAAAATAAGTTTTAACTTTTGTAAGGTTAAATATCTCCTCAACTGTAGCGCCTTTTCTAAGAGCTTCGTACATTATAAAATGACGGTCGCTGGAAGGGTTTGCAAGCATTTTAAGAAGCTGTTCTTTTGTTTTTGTGTTGTAGTCTTTAGCATAGCCAAGACCATAACGGCCTGTTTCAAGGCTTCTTATGGCTTTCTGGAAAGCTTCTTTATATGTTTTTCCAATACTCATAACCTCGCCAACGGCACGCATTTGAGTGCCAAGCTTGTCTTCAACGCCTTTGAATTTTTCAAATGCCCAGCGGGCAAACTTAATAACTACATAATCTCCGTCTGGTACATATTTATCAAGTGTTCCGTATTTTCCACAAGGGATATCCTTAAGTGTAAGGCCTGTTGCCAGCATAGCCGAAAC
>CALWSS010000106.1 GCA_944384255.1 uncultured Clostridia bacterium | reverse complement strand
GTAGCCGTAAAGTCTTGCTACTTCCTCTGCTAAGTCTGCATTTGTTTCAAGGTCAGGTCTGAATGTAGGTATTGTAAGCATTTTTGCGTCTTTATCTACTTTAATTTCAAGACGTTCAAACAGCTCTATCATTGTGTCTTCTGAAATATCAGTTCCCAAAAGTTTATTTATTTTTTCAGGACTGTATGGAATTTTCTTTTCTTCCAATTTGTTAGGATAACAGTCAACACAGCCTTTAACTACATCACCGCAGCCTAACATTTCAACAAGCTGAACGGCTCTGTTTACTGCAATTTCACATATATTAGGGTCTAAGCCTTTTTCAAACTTGCTTGAAGCATCTGTTCTAAGTCCTAATTTTTTAGCTGTTATTCTTATGTTAGGACCATTAAAGTTAGCTGACTCAAAAAGAACTTCTGCTGTGTCCCCTGTAATCATTGAGTTTTCGCCACCCATTACACCTGCTATGCCTACTGCCTTTTCTGGGTCGGAAATAACAAGCATTGATGAGTCAAGGTTTCTTTCAACACCGTCAAGAGTTGTAAACTTCTCGCCTTCTTTAGCATTTCTAACAATAATATGTCTGTCGGCTATTGTATCAATGCTGAAAGCGTGCATCGGCTGACCGAATTCCTGCATTACAAAGTTTGTAATATCAACAATATTGTTAATAGGTCTTATTCCAACGGAACGGAGTCTTTTTCTCATCCATCTTGGAGAAGGTCCGATTTTTACGTTTTTAACTACTCTTGCAACGTATCTTGGGCAAAGTTCGCTGTTTTCAATATCAACAGAAACCATGTCGTTGATGTTGCCTTCAGCTTCTTCCTTAACCATAATTTCAGGGTATCTGAGTTTTCTGTTATATGTTGCAGCTGTTTCTCTTGCAAGACCAATCATGCTGAAGCAGTCCGGTCTGTTTGATGTAATCTCAAACTCAACTGATTCATCATATAAGTCCATCATTTCAACTACGTCTTTTCCTAAAGGAACTTCATTTGGGAATATATAAATTCCGTTTTCAGGTGCTTCCGGGAAATCGTGTCTGTCACAGCCTAACTCTTCTACTGAACAAAGCATACCGTTTGATTCAACACCACGTAATTTACCTTTTTTAATTTTAACACCGTTTGCCAGTGTAGAACCATTTAATGCAACTGGTACATAAGCGCCTACATAAAGGTTTTTAGCACCTGTAACTATCTGTAAAGGCTCTCCGCTTCCAACATCAATTTTTGTTACAACAAGCTTGTCAGCATCAGGATGTTTTTCTATTGAAAGAACTTTACCTGTAACTACGTTTTTAATGTCACCGCCAAGAACTGTATAACCCTCTACCTTTGAGCCGGAAAGAGTAATGTCCTCAACAAAATCTTTAATATCTGTATCCACATCCACATAGTCTTTTAACCATGTCATTGACATATCCATTTTATATACACTCTCCTTTTATCAGAACTGTTTAAGGAATTTAACATCATTTTCAAAAAGCAGACGAAGGTCTGTAATGCCGTATCTCTGCATAGCAACACGTTCAAGACCCATACCAAAAGCAAAACCGCTGTATTCGTCAGGGTCAATGCCGCTCATTTGAAGAACTTTAGGATGAACCATTCCGCAGCCTAAAAGCTCAATATAACCTTCTCCTTTACATACACGGCAGCCTTTGCCACCGCAGGCAAAGCAAGTTACATCCATTTCGGCACTTGGCTCTGTAAATGGGAAATGATGAGGTCTGAAACGAACCTTTACATCTTCACCAAAAAGCTCTTTTGCAAATACTGCAAGGGCGCCTTTTAAGTCACCCATTGTTATTCCTTTATCTACAACAAGGCCTTCAAGCTGATGGAATATAGGTGAGTGTGTAGCATCAACTTCATCAGCACGATATACTGCACCAGGGCACACAGCTCTTATAGGAAGTTTTCCTTTTTCCATAACTCTGACCTGAACAGGAGATGTCTGTGTTCTTAAAAGAATATCTCCGTTAATATAAAATGTGTCCTGCTCATCTTTTGCAGGATGATTTTTAGGTATATTAAGAGCCTCAAAGTTATAATAATCCTTTTCAACCTCCGGGCCGTCAGCTATTTCATAACCCATACCAATGAATATATTTGAAATTTCGTCTATTACTTTATCAAGTGGATGTTTGTGACCGCAGGCACAAGTATGGCCCGGCATTGTAACATCGATTTTTTCATTTTCAAGTCTGTTTTTAAGCTCAACAGCAGCAAGTTCTTTTTTAACCTGCTCAATTTTATTTTCAATATCGTTTCTTACATCGTTGGCAAGCTGGCCAATTATAGGTCTTTCCTCGTTTGTAAGGTCTTTCATACCTTTAAGAATGGCTGTAAGCTCGCCTTTTTTGCCTAAAAACTTAACTTTAATATCATCAAGGTCTTTTGTCTGTTTAACCTGATTTAAAGCCGCAATGGCTTTTTCCTGAATTTCCTGAAGCTGTTTTTTCATTTTACTTCTCCTTTCGTTTGCCTGATGCAAAATAAAAAAGCCTCCGTCCACAAAAGGGACGAAGGCATAATCTCCGCGGTACCACCCGAATTCCTGCAAAAGCAGGCTCTTTAACCACTCAATAAAGCGGCTGTACATAACGCGTACCAGCGGACTTTCCTACTGTTAATTCAGAAAGCCGGCTCCGGCGGGAACTTCGGCACAATCAAACCTGAAAATGCTTACAGCCATGACATTTTCTCTCTTAAGGTTTAATTTAACTGCGCTTACTTAACGCCATCTAAGCCATTAAAACTATATACCACTATATTTTATCACGAAGTTTTTCAAAGTCAACTTATTTTATTGATTTTATTCCCATTTTACAATAATTTAATTGTATTAATAAATAATATGGGTTGCAAACTGGTCTATAATAAGCAATACACCCAATATTCCCACATAAACAGAGAAATATTTAAGTTTACCCTTTTTAATTACATTTATCATAAACTTAATTGCCAAAAATCCTGAAACAGCGGCAAAAACAAAACCTACAACAGTAGGAACAATGCCTATTGCACTAATTCCAGCTCCTCCGTCAGAAATCATATCTTTAATAGTAAGAACCATGGCACCTAATATAGCCGGTATAGAGAGCAAAAACGAAAACCTTGCAGCTGATGAACGATTTAAATCTCTTGAAAGAGCACCTGTTATAGTCATGCCGCTTCTTGAAATGGCCGGACAAATGGCAATTCCCTGCAAAGTGCCAACAACTGCTGCATCTAAATAAGACATATTTCGAATTTTCTTTCTTCCGCTTTTTCTTGTATCAGCGTAAAGCAGTGCCAGTGCAGTAATAATAAAATTAAATCCTATATAGTTGCCTTCTCCAAATATATTGTCTATTGTATCGCCAAATACAAGAGCAATCACAACAGTAGGCAGTGTTGCCACAATAAGGAGATATGTAGTTTTTTGGAAAGGATGACGTATAAGCTTTGATATATCCTGCCAGTAGCAAATAAAAACTGCTATTAATGTGGCAACATGAAGAATAATATCAAATGACATTGTAGCTTCTTCAATGCCGAATATTTTTTGAAACAATGTAAGGTGTCCGGAGCTGCTTACAGGCAGAAATTCCGTAAGGCCTTGTATAATACCAAGTATGGCAGCATGGAATATACTCATATTTATCCCCCTTAATTATTTATGGTTTTTATTATATTACATATTTTTACATACCGCAATTTATAATATTATCAACATATAAAAATTATAATTAAAACTTAACCTATTTTTATAATTATGCCAAAATAGTTGCAATTTGCTTTTTTTGCTGATATAGTATGCAAAATAAGCATGTTTAAAAGAATTTGAAAGGAAAGTATTAATGGAAAATTTAAAATTTGAAGAAATGAATATATCAGACTGGATGCTAAGAGCCGTTAAAGACATGGGCTTTGAAGAAGCTTCACCTATTCAGTCACAAGCTATACCTCTTATACTTGAAGGCCATGACATTATAGGCCAGTCCCAGACAGGTACAGGTAAAACTGCATCTTTCGGCATACCATGCCTTGAAAAAATAGACCCTGATGACAGAAAACTTCAGGCACTTATTTTGTGCCCTACAAGAGAGCTGGCAATACAGGTTAGCGAGGAATTCAGAAAACTTTTAAAATTTAAAGACAATATCCGTGTTTTGCCTATTTATGGCGGTCAGCCAATAGACAGGCAGATTTTGGCACTTAAAAAAGGTGCACAGGTTATAATCGGTACCCCGGGCCGAGTAATGGATCACATGAGACGCCATACTCTTAAAATGGCAACTGTCAAATATGTAGTTCTTGATGAAGCCGACGAAATGCTTGACATGGGCTTTAGAGATGATATTGAGCTTATACTTGATAAAGTGCCGGAAGAACGCCAGACAGTAATGTTTTCAGCCACAATGAGTGATGAAGTTCTTGACCTTTCAAAAAGGTATTTGATTAATCCGGAATATGTTAAAATTTCAAGAAAAGAACTTACTGTTCCTAACATAGAGCAGATATACTTTGATGTAAAAGAAAAATACAAGCTTGAGGCTCTTTGCCGACTTATAGATGTGTATGCTCCAAAGCTTGCCATTGTTTTCTGCAACACAAAAAAGCGAGTTGATGATGTAACAGAACAGCTTTTAGGCAGAGGTTATTTTGCCGACGGACTTCACGGAGACCTTAAACAGCCGCAGCGTGACCGTGTAATGCAGAAATTCAGAAATGGAGCTATTGAAATACTTGTTGCAACAGATGTGGCTGCAAGAGGTATTGACGTTGAAAATGTAGACATAGTTTTTAACTACGATATTCCGCAAGATGAGGAATACTATGTTCACAGAATAGGCAGAACAGGCCGTGCCGGAAAAAGCGGCATTGCATTTACATTCTGTGTAGGAAGGGAAATATATAAGCTCAGGGATATAATGACTTATACTAAAACAAAAATTCGTCAGGAATTGCTCCCTACCCTTGATGACATGGAGAAAAATAAGACAGATGTTTTTGTTGAAAAACTCCGTTCAGTTATATCTCAAGGTGATTTAGAAAAGTATGCAGCTATTGCAGAAGATATTACAGATGATGATATAACAATACTTGATGTTGCAGCTGCATTAATTAAAATGAATATTGGTGAAGCTATTGCCGATTACAGTGCAGCCGAAAACGACCTTAATGTAAAACGCCCGACTAAAGTTAACACAGAGCCGGCTTCAAAAGATATGGTACGGTTATTTATTAATGCCGGAAAGAATAATAAAATACGTGCAAAAGACATTGTAGGTGCTTTTGCCGGAGAAACAGGCGTTCCGGGACAAGTTATAGGTGCCATAGATATATATGATGATTTTGCTTATGTAGATGTTCCTTTTGAATATGCCAAAGACATTATTGAAGGTATGAAAAACAGCCGCATTAAAGGCAAAAAAATAAGCATTGAAAAAGCAAAAAAAATCAAGTTTCCAAAATCACCATTTAAATCTTCCAAAAAGGCAAAAACAAAAGAAAGAAAACGTCCATAACATATAATAAAAAAGACAGACTTT
>CALWSS010000105.1 GCA_944384255.1 uncultured Clostridia bacterium | reverse complement strand
CAAGGCGCTATTATGGTTTGCAGTGACAAAAGCGTTTATTCACTTCCTGCACCCAATGGAAGAAAAATTAATACTGTAGGTTCAGGGGATTCCATGGTTGCCGGATTTACTGCCGGATACATGTGGTACGGAGATTATGAAAAAGCATTTTTACTTTCTGTAGCAGCAGGCTCTGCAACGGCTTTTTCGGAAAATATAGCTTCAAAAGAAAAAGTTATGGAACTGTTTGAGAAAATTTCATTATAAGGAGTTGATATAATTGAAAATAACGGAACTTATAAACCCCGAAAGGATAAGAATCGGTGTTCAGGTAAAAAATAAAGACGAAATGATTTCTTATCTTTCCGAATTAATGTTTAACTCTAAAATTGTAACAGACAGAAAAAAGTTTGAAGAGGATTTGAAAAAAAGAGAAGAACAGTCTACAACAGCCGTAGGAGAAGGTATAGCTGTACCCCATGCCAAAAGCCCGGCTGTTAAAAAGGCCGGTATAGGTGCTGTACTCCTTAAAAACGGTATTGACTATGGAGCAGAAGACGGTGAAAAAAGCAGGCTGTTTTTTGTAATAGCTGCACCACAAGGTGGGGAGAATGTACATCTTGACGCTTTAGGTAAGCTTTCTGCAATGCTTATGAATGAAGATTTTATAAATGAACTTATGGCTGCTACAAATAAAGAAATGTTTTATGAAATTATCAAAAAATACGAAAAAGACGATGAGCAGGAAATGCAGGAAGAAAGTGTTTCAGAAGAAACCGACAGATTTGATGTTGTAGCCGTTACTGCCTGCCCAACGGGTATTGCCCATACTTTTATGGCTGCCGAAGGCCTTGAAAAAGCAGCACAGAAAATGGGTATTAAAATTAAAGTTGAAAAAAATGGTGCTTCCGGAATAAAGGACATGCTTACTGATGATGACATTAAAAATGCCTCAGCTGTAATTGTGGCAGCAGACAGAAAAGTTGAAATGGCACGTTTTGACGGTAAACCTATTGTTATAACTAAAGTTTCACAGGGCATAAATAATGCTCAGGGACTTATTGAAAAAGCACTTGATAAAAATACGGAAATATACAGGCACAATGAAAGCACTGAAAACGGTTCATATTCCGGAACAGGTCAGAAAAAAGGCCTTCACAGCATTTATACAGATTTAATGAATGGTGTTTCTTTTATGCTGCCTTTTGTAATAGGCGGCGGTATATTAATAGCCATATCTTTTTTACTTGATGATTATACTATAGACCCTTCAAATTTTGGTATGAATACTCCTGTTGCGGCATTTTTCAAAACAGTAGGCGGAGCAGCTTTTGGCTTTATGCTTCCTGTTTTAGCTGGATATATAGCCATGAGCATAGCTGATAAGCCGGCACTTGCGGCAGGCTTTACAGGAGGGTATTTGGCTCAGCAGGGCGGCAGTGGATTTTTAGGTGCTCTTTTAGCCGGATTTTTAGCCGGTTATATAATGATTGGAATTAAAAAAGCTCTTGATACCCTGCCTGAAAGTCTTTCCGGTATTAAAAGTGTATTGCTTTATCCCCTTTTAAGCATATTAATTACAGGTGCCATAATCCAGTTTATATTAAATCCGCCTGTAAGTGCTTTAAATGCACTGCTTTATTCCGGCCTTAACAGTATGGGTAATTCAAGCCGTGTGCTTTTAGGCATTGTTTTAGCTGGAATGATGGCTGTTGATATGGGCGGACCTATTAATAAAGCGGCTTATGTTTTTGGAACAGCTGCAATCTCAGAGGGCAGATATGACATTATGGCAGCTGTTATGATTGGCGGAATGGTGCCGCCTATAGCAATAGCTCTTTGTTCTACATTCTTTAAAAGCAGATTTACTTCAAGAGAAAGAAAAAGTGCAGCCGTAAACTATATTATGGGACTTTCATTTATTACAGAAGGTGCAATCCCTTTTGCAGCTTCCGACCCGTTAAGAGTAATACCGGCATGTGCCATAGGTTCGGCAGTTGCCGGTGGACTTTCAATGTTTTTTAACTGCACATTAATGGCCCCTCACGGTGGAATATTTGTAATACCGGTAATAGGCAACTGGGTATGGTATTTGTTATCTCTTGTTATAGGTTCGGCTGTGGGAATGATACTACTTGCAATATTTAAAAAACCAGTGGAGGAATGATATATGGAAAGCTTTGAGTATATTTTACAGGATAAGGAAGGAATACACGCAAGACCGGCAGGCATTGTTGTTAAAGCCGCCAAAGAATTTAAAAGTGATATTACTATGGAAAACAAAGGCAAAACAGTTAACTGCAAAGGCATATTTGCCGTTATGAGTCTTGCCGCCAAATGTGGTGAAAAAATAGTAATTACAGCTAACGGAACAGATGAAAAAGAAGCTATAAAGGCTGTAAGTGCCGCTATTAAAGAAAATTTATAGGAGGCATTTTATGATTACTAAAAACGGTAAGGGTGTTTTCGGCGGTATTGCATTTGGCAATATTAAAATATTTAACGGTGATAAAAAAGTAAAAAAGTATTTTACATCCGATACAGCAGGAGAGAAAAAGCGTTTCGAAGCAGCTCGAAAGAAAGCTTATGACAAAACAATTAAGCTTATGGAAAAAACAGCCAGTGAAATAGGTAAAAAGGAAGCCGCAATATTTGAAATCCATTCAATGATGATTAATGATGACGATTTTGTTGCTTTGGCAGAAAGCAAAATTGACGGCGGAATTAATGCCGAAGCAGCTGTACACGAAGCTGGAGAAGAAATGGCAGATATGTTTTCGTCTTTAAGTGACGAGTATATGCGTCAGAGAGCGGCAGATGTTAAAGATGTTGCCGAAAGAATAGTTGAGGCTTTTGGCCAAGATGATGAAAAGTCAGGCTCAGGAGAAAAAACAATTATTGTAGCTTACGATTTAACACCAAGCCAAACAGTAGGGTTAAGGGATAAAAATATTTCCGGCTTTGTTACAGAAGGCGGCTCTGCTACATCTCATACAGCCATACTTGCAAGAACAATGAATATTCCGGCTGTTATTGGTGTAAAAGGCATACTTGACGAAGCTTATGACGGAAGGTTTGCAGCTGTGGACAGCTCCAGCGGAACAATATATATTGAGCCAAATGCCACAACAATTAACCGTCTTAAAGACAAAAAAGACAGAGCAGAAACAGAGATGCAGCTTTTGCAAAGGTATAAAGGCGTTAAAACCGAAACAAAAGGCGGCAGGAGTGTTATGCTCTATGCCAATATATCAAACATGACAGATTTGGATATGGTTTTGGCAAATGATGCCGAAGGCATAGGTCTTTTCAGAACAGAATTTATATTTATGGGAAGAAACACTTTTCCGTCTGAAGAGGAGCAGTTTGAAATATACAAAAAGGCTGTTGAAAAAATGGGTGGAAAACGTGTTATTATCAGAACAGTTGATATAGGTGCCGACAAAAAAGTTGACTACTTTAATATACCACATGAGGAAAATCCGGCTCTCGGCTACAGAGCTATAAGAATATGTCTTGACAGGGTTAATATATTTAAGGTACAGCTTAGAGCAATTTTGCGTGCGTCACACTATGGAAAAGCGGCTCTTATGTTCCCTATGATTTGTACTTTGGAAGAACTGCGAAAAGCAAAGAATATTTTAAATGAAGTAAAACTGGAATTGGATTTTGAGTCTGTGCCTTATGACAGAAACATTGAAGTTGGAATTATGGTTGAAACACCGTCAGCAGCACTTATAAGTGAAGCTTTGGCTAAGGAATGTGACTTTTTCAGTATAGGTACAAACGACCTTACACAATATACTTTGGCTGTTGACAGACAAAACAATATGGTAAACTCTAAATTTGACACTGACCATGAGTCAATACTGCGCCTTATACACTTTACGGCACAAAATGCAAAAAAAGAAGGCATTTGGGTTGGTATATGCGGTGAGCTTGGCTCAGACAAGCGTTTAACCGAAAAATTTATTAAATGGGGAATAGATGAGCTTTCCGTTTCCCCGGTTTATATACTTTCACTTAGAAAGCATATAACCGAAATGGAATTTTAATATATAGGGCGGATTTTAATTAATTTTAATATCCGCCCGATTATTATAAAAAACTGCACAAAAAAATCTTTATATTATATGCACTAATGTGACAAACTTTTTTGAAACATGTAATTTTTGTTAGAAATTTGAATTTTTAGGTGATAAACTATTTTTAATAATAAGTCATGGAGGGATTTATATGAAGCGAATAATTTCAGCATGCCTTGAGCAGACTATTCATTTTCAGTTAAAAGACGGTATTGAAAAAAGTATTGCAGTAAAGAATGCAAAAGAAGATTATGAAACATATAAAAAACAAATGGAAAGAAGTAATGTTAAATACAAAATAGTTGATGAAAAAGAACAGCCTGACGGCTCAATTGTAATTAAAATAAAGAAACAATACAATAATTATAAATGTAATGAATACATAGACTAAGTATTTTTTATTGTAATTAGTATATATAATTTATTAAAAATAAACAGCACGAAATTTATAAAATAATTTCATGCTGTTTTTGCTTATAATAGTTATTCTAAATCAAAATTGTTTTCGTTTTTTATTTCAATGCCGTTTTTGCTTAAAAGTTCTGCTGTTATGCCGTTTCCGTCAGTTAAAGTTTTAGAAAATGTTCCGTCATAAACTTTGCCAAACCCACAGGAAGGGCTGTTGCTTTTTAGAATGGCTTTTTTAATATTGTTTAAATTAGCGATTTTTAAAGTTTCCTCAGCACCTTTTATAAATTCTTCTGTGTGGTCGGTTCCGTCTTTTTCTAAAACACAGCCTTTTGAAATTTCAACAGGTCTTCTTGGTGTTGGTCTGCCGCCAAGCTGTTCAGGACAGACAGGGATAAGAGTTTCTTTTTGGCTTAAAGCTATAACTTTTTCATTTGCTTTAATTTTGCAGTCATATCTGCAACCAATGCCTAAAAGGCAGGCACTTACAAGTATTGCCATTATTCTTCCAGCTCACTTTCAACATCAAGGGCTTCAACAAGTGTCATGTCTTCATGCTTCTGAGCAAAGTTATCAAGTGTATACTGGTTAGCAAAAAGCAGAAGAGGGCGTTTAAAGTGGTCAAAAACAAGCATTATTCTTGATGTTTCATATTCTTTTATTTTATCAATATCCATGTTGTAAACCCAGCGTACACAGCTGAAGTCAAGGCTTTCCATTCTAATATCACAGTTATACTCGTTTTTAAGTCTGTACTCAAAAACTTCAAACTGAAGTTCACCTACAGCGCCCAGTATAACATCATTAAATTCGTTGGTGTATACCTGTATAGCACCTTCCTGAGCAAGCTGTGTAACACCTTTTTGGAACTGCTTTGCTTTAAGAGAGTTTATAGGATGAACACGCATAAAAAGCTCAGGCGGGAATGTAGGAAGCGGCTCAAAAAACAGCTTGCTTTTTGAAGTTGTAAGTGTGTCGCCTATCTGGTAGTTGCCTGTATCATATATACCTATAATATCCCCGGCTATGGCAGTATCTACTGTTTCACGCTCGTTGGCCATAAGCATTGTGGACTGGCTTATTTTCATCTGCTTGCCTGTTCTTGAAAGTGTAACGCTCATGCCTCTTTCAAATGTACCGGAGCATATTCTTAAAAAGGCAAGTCTGTCACGGTGTGCAGGGTTCATATTTGCCTGTATTTTAAATATAAATCCACTGAAAAAGTCGTCTGTAGGCAAAACTTCGCCTGTTGTGGTTTTTCTGCTTCCCGGAGCTGGTGAGTATTCAAGGAAATGCTCCAAAAACTCTGTTACACCAAAATCGGCAAGAGCTGTACCAAAAAATACAGGTGTAAGAAGTCCAGCTTTAATAAGTTCAAGGTCAAAGTCGTTTCCGGCACCTTGCACAAGCTCTATTTCGTCACGAAGTATTTTAAGGTTTGTATCATCAATTTTGCCTTCTATTTCAGGACCGAATATGCCGTCTTTACCAAGCTCTATTGTTGTATCCTTTCTGTAAAGGTGTACCTGGTTTTTAATAATATCATATACACCTTCAAATGTAAGGCCGTTGCCTATAGGCCATGTAACTGGTGTTGACGGAAGGCCAAGAGCTTCTTCCAAATCTTCCATAAGCTCAAGAGGGTCTCTTGACTGTCTGTCAAGCTTATTTATAAATGTAAAAATAGGTATCTTTCTCATGGAGCAGACTTTAAAAAGCTTTTTAGTCTGGGCTTCAACACCTTTTGCTGCGTCAATAACCATTACGGCACTGTCTACCGATGTAAGTATACGGTATGTATCTTCGCCGAAATCGTTGTGTCCCGGTGTATCCATAATGGATACCATTTTATCGTTATATTCAAACTGCATAACAGATGATGTAACGGAGATACCTCTTTGTTTTTCTATTTCCATCCAGTCGGAAGTAGCAAATTTTGAGTTTCTTCTTGCTTTAACTGTTCCGGCCTGCCTGATAGCACCGCCATGGAGCAGGAGTTTTTCTGTAAGAGTAGTTTTTCCGGCATCAGGGTGAGAAATTATGCCGAAAATACGTCTTTTATTAATAGCGTCAATAAGTTCCTGTGAAGCCATTTCAATTTTCCTTCCTTAATTAATATCCTGTTATTATTTTCATACCGAAATATAATATAATATTTTATATTTTTTGGTCAAGGGGTAAAAGGCAATATTGCAAAATAAGTTTAATACTTTTTAATAGTTTTAATTATTAATTATGTTATATTTTAAATTTTTATATAAATAATTTTAGTTATTTATATTCAACTACTGTCACTTTGCAGAATATAGTTCTATTTTGGCTGCTAAATTTGGTTTTTGTATGAAAATATTTAAAATCAATGGGTTCTTATTGACAGAAAAATACGTGATATGTTAAAATAAGCAAAATGTGTGCAGATAATGATAATTTAACAGGAGGATTTGGTTATGTTCCGTTTTAAAAACACTATTTTAGTCAATGCCGAAGAATACGGAATTAGTGTTTTTAAATATAAAAAAGAGGAATGTAAACATTTTTTCATTTGTATTAATAGTTTCAGCAATAAAAAGGCTTAAGTCTTTTTATTGCTTTTATTTTTGTATAGGGAAAAAACTTTAAAGTAATACAAGGCTTTTTAATGGAAAGAATAATAACGGATTTATTATGTAAGGAGGCGCTGAAGTTTTGAAAATATTAATTAAAAACGGAAGAATTATTAATCCGGCAGACGGCACTGATAAAGTTTCCGATATGCTTGTTGAAGACGGCATAGTTAAAGAAATTTCACAAAACATTAATACTTCTGCCGACAAAGTAATTGATGCTAATAAAATGTGGGTTACACCGGGCTTTATAGATTTGCATGTGCATTTAAGAGAGCCTGGCTTTGAACATAAAGAAACAATAGCTACAGGAAGCCGTGCAGCGGCAGCAGGCGGTTATACAACCGTATGCTGTATGCCTAACACCAAACCTGTTACAGACAGTATAGAAATAGTTGAGTATATTAAAAAAGAAGCAGAAAAAAACGGTGTTGTAAACGTGCTTCCTATTGGTGCCATTACAAAAGGTCAAGAAGGCAATGAGCTTGCAGATATTGAAGGCATGTATAAAGCCGGAATATGTGCCATAAGCGAAGACGGAAAAAGCGTTATGAATGCTCAGCTTTTAAAAGATGCCATGATTAAGGCAAAAGAGCTTAATATACCTGTTTTAAGCCATTGTGAGGACAAGTCTTTAGTTAAAGGCGGATGCATGAATGAAGGCACTCACTGCGACAGCCTTGGTTTAAAAGGAATTTCAAATGATTCCGAAGATGTTATAGTAGCAAGGGATATAGTCCTTGCTGAAAGCACAGGTGCTAAACTTCATTTATGCCACATGAGCACAAAAGGAAGTATTGAGCTTTTAAGCGAAGCTAAAAAGAGAGGAGTAAATGTTACAGGTGAAATAACACCTCATCACTTTACACTTTCAGATGAGGCTGTTGACGGTAAAGATACAAATACTAAGATGAATCCGCCTTTACGTTCTAAAGATGATGTTGAGGCAATGAGAAAAGCTCTTAAAGACGGTATTGCAGATACTATTTCAACAGACCATGCACCACACAGTGCAGAGGAAAAGGCAAAAGACTATCAGGCTGCACCTTTTGGTATAGTAGGAAGCGAAACAGCTTTTGCTCTTTCTAATTCGGTTTTGGTTGAAGAAGGATACCTTACTCCTTCTGCTTTAATAGAAAAAATGTCATATAATCCTGCTAAAATATTGGGTATTGATAAAGGCGATATTTCAGTTGGAAAAGTTGCTGATATAACAATTACAAATCCTGAAAAAGTATTTAAAGTAGATAAAAATAAGTTTTATTCAAAAGGCAAAAACACTCCTTTTGACGGATACGAAGTTAAGGGCAGTGTTGAATATACAATAGTAGGCGGAAAAATTGTTTTTGAAAAGGGGAAAATAAATGATAATTGATGTTCTTATTGAAAAAATAAAACAAACTCAAAACCCTACAGTTGTTGGCCTTGACCCAAGGCTTAGCTTTATACCTGAGTTTATTAAAAACGAGTGTGTTGAAAAATACGGCAAAACACCTAAGGCCGTGGCAGAAAGCTTTTTTGAGTTTAACAAAGGTATAATAGATAGTGTTTATGATTTGGTTCCTGCCGTTAAGCCGCAGGTTGCCATGTATGAAATGCTGGGAACAGACGGCATGGATTGCTTTATTAAAACATGTGATTATGCTTCAAAAAAAGGCCTTGTTGTAATAGGCGATATTAAAAGAGGCGACATTGCATCAACAGCAGAGGCCTATTCCAATGGACATATAGGCGAAATTGATGCTTTTGGTGTTAAGCATAAAATATTTAATGAGGACTTTATTACAGTTAACCCATATCTTGGCTGGGATTCTATAGAGCCATATATGGCTAACTGCAAAAATTATAATAAGGGACTTTTTGTTCTTGTTAAGACATCAAATCCTAACAGCGGCCAGTTTCAGGACCTTGATGTAGGCGGCCTTACACTTTACCAAAAAGTAGGACAGCTTGTTGAAAGCTGGGGTGAGCACCTTTTGGGCCAAAACGGTTATTCAAGCATTGGTGCCGTAGTTGGAGCAACTCATCCTGAACAGGCTAAAATTTTAAGAGAAATTATGCCGCATACTTTCTTCCTTGTGCCAGGATATGGGGCTCAGGGTGGAAAAGCTGAGGATTTGGCAGTATGTTTTGATAAAGACGGACTTGGAGCCATTGTAAACTCGTCAAGGGGAATTATAGCCGCTTATAAAAAAGATGAGTACAGCAAGTTTACTGAGAAGGAATATGGCCTTGCTGCAAGGCAGGCTGTTATGGATATGAAAGCTGATTTGAGGAGATGTATTTGATATGAGTGAGAAAACTGTTAAAGCCGAACTTATACTTGAAAACGGTATGAGGTTTGACGGCAGAGCCTTTGGCTATATTAAAGAAACAGTGGGAGAGGTTGTTTTCAACACCGGTATGACAGGCTATGAAGAACTTCTTACAGACCCGTCTTATGCCGGACAGATAGTTGTTATGACTTATCCGCTTATTGGTAACTACGGTATTAACCTTGACGATATGGAAAGTGACGGACCAAAGCTTAAAGGCTTTGTTGTACGTGAAAAATGTGATTATCCAAGCAATTTCAGATGTGAAATGGATTTGGATGACTTTTTAAAACAAAACAAAATAACAGGCATTGAAGGCGTTGACACACGTGCCATTACAAGAACACTTAGAAATGTTGGTACAATGCGTGGCATTATTACATTAAGAGGTGCTGACCTTACAGAAAGCCAGATTAAAAGAAAATTCGAGAGCCTTAACAATAAAAATGTAATCAGAGACGTTACAATAAAAGAAAAATATGAAATACCGGGCTCAGGAAAACATATTGCTTTTGTAGACTTGGGAACTAAAAAAGGTATTATAAAAGGCTTTGTTCAAAGAGGCTGCCGCCTTACAGTATTCCCGGCTTTTACATCGGCTGAGGAGATTTTGTCAGTAAATCCAGATGCAGTATTTTTATCAAACGGCCCTGGAGACCCTAAAGATGTGCCGGAAGTAATAGAAATGGTTAAAGCTATTGTAGGCAAAAAACCTCTTATAGGTGTCTGCATGGGTAACCAGCTTATAAATCTTGCTTTAGGCGGAGATACTAAGAAAATGAAATTCGGTCATCATGGCGGAAACCACCCTGTAAAAGACCTTAAAACAGGCAGAGTATATATTACAAGCCAGAACCATGAGTATGTTGTATGCGACCTTCCGGAAGGCGTTGAAGCAGCTTTTGTTAATATAAACGATGATACAATAGAGGGCATAAGACATAAAACTTTACCTATTTTCAGTGTGCAGTTCCACCCGGAAGCATGCCCTGGTCCGCTTGACTCAGGATTCCTTTTTGACAGATTTTTAGAAGTAATTGAAAGGGGTAATGAAAATGCCTAAGGATAATACCATTAAAAAAGTACTTGTTATCGGTTCAGGTCCTATTGTTATAGGACAGGCTGCCGAATTTGATTATTCAGGAACACAGGCTGTTGAAGCTATTAAAAGCGAAGGAATAGAGGTTGTACTTGTAAACAGCAACCCTGCTACTATTATGACAGACCGTGGTATGGCTCATCATACATATATTGAGCCGCTTACAGTTGAGTTTGTTGAAAAGGTTATAGCAAAAGAACGTCCTGACAGCATTATTGCAGGTATGGGCGGACAGACAGGCCTTAACCTTTCCTGCGAACTTTATGATAAAGGTATATTACAGAAATATGGTGTTAGGGTTATAGGTACTTCCATTGAGTCTATTAAAGAAGGAGAAGACAGAGACTCATTTAAAAGGCTCATGGAAAAAACAAACCAGCCTATAGTAGAAAGTGAAATAGTTACAAATATGGAAGACGGTGTGGCTTTTGCCGAAAAAATCGGTTATCCGGTTATTATCCGTCCTGCATATACTCTTGGTGGAACAGGCGGCGGTATTGCCGAAAATGATGACCAGTTAAGAGAAATACTTGCTCAGGGCCTTCATTTAAGCCGTGTTGGTCAGGTTCTTATTGAAAGAAGTATTAAAGGCTGGAAAGAAATTGAGTTTGAGGTAATGCGTGACGGTGCCGGAAACTGTATAACAGTCTGCTCAATGGAAAATGTTGACCCTGTTGGTGTTCATACAGGTGACTCTATAGTTGTTGCACCTGCTCAGACATTAGCTGACCGTGAATATCAGATGCTCAGAAAAGCAGCTATTGATATCATTGATTCAATTAAAATAGAAGGCGGATGTAATGTTCAGTTTGCTTTAGACCCTAACAGCTTTAATTATGCCGTAATAGAGATTAACCCTCGTGTTAGCCGTTCTTCAGCTCTTGCTTCAAAGGCTACAGGTTACCCTATAGCTAAAGTTGCAGCTAAAATAGCTTTGGGCTACAGACTTGACGAAATTAAAAATGCAGTTACTAAAAAGACATACGCTTGCTTTGAGCCTACTATTGACTATGTTGTATGTAAAATTCCTAAATGGCCTTTTGATAAGTTCAAAACAGCAAAACGTAACCTTGGTACAAAGATGATGGCTACAGGTGAAGTTATGGCTATAGGCAATAACTTTGAGTCAGCACTTTTAAAAGGTGTTCGTTCACTTGAAATTGGTCAGTATACACTTGAGAGAAAATACAGCCACTCAAAAACACTGGCAGAGCTTAAAAAGAGAGTTGCCGTACCTGATGATGAAAGACTTTTCGACCTTGCAGAACTTTTAAGACGTGGATACAGAGTTGACATGGTTTGTGAACTTACAGGCATGGACAAATTCTTTGTTAAGAAAATCAAAAACATTGTAGAAATGGAAGAAGACCTCAAGCAGATGACATTTGACGATTTGGATGAGGAAACTCTCAGAAGATACAAAAAAATGGGCTTCTCCGATAAAGGTATGGCTGACATACTTGGTGTTAAACCACCTGAAATTTATAAACTCAGAGTTAAATATGGCATAATACCTGTTTATAAAATGGTTGATACATGTGCCGGAGAGTTTGAGGCTGTTACACCATACTACTATTCAACATACGATAAAGAAGATGAAGTTGTTGTTAGCAACAACAAAAAAGTTATTGTTATCGGTTCAGGACCAATTAGAATCGGACAGGGTATAGAGTTTGACTACTGCTCAGTTCATAGTGTACTTGCACTTAAAAGAGCAGGTGTAGAAACAATTATAATAAACAATAACCCTGAAACAGTTTCAACTGACTTTGATACATCTGATAAGCTTTACTTTGAGCCGCTTACAGAAGAAGATGTTTTAAATATAGTTGAAAAGGAAAGACCGGACGGACTTATTCTTCAGTTTGGCGGACAGACAGCAATTAAGCTTGCTAAGTTCCTCCGTGAAATGAATATTCCTATTTACGGTACAAAACCAGAGCAGATTGATGCAGCAGAAGACAGAGAAAAATTCGATGAGATACTTGAGCAGCTTAATATTAAACGACCAAAGGGCAAAGCTGTTTGGTCAGTTAAAGAAGGTATTGAGGCTGCTGCAAGCTTGGGTTATCCTGTACTTGTTCGTCCGTCATATGTTCTTGGTGGTCAGGGTATGGAGATAACATATAATGAGGCCCAGATTACAAAATACCTTGAGGAAGCTTTTGCTAAAGACAGCAAAAACCCTGTGCTTATAGACAGATACCTTCTTGGCCGTGAAATAGAGGTAGACGCTATATGTGACGGTGAGGATATACTTATTCCTGGAATTATGGAGCATCTTGAAAGAGCTGGTGTACACTCAGGAGACTCAATTTCAATTTATCCTCCTCAGCACATTTCGGATGCTATTAAAGCACAGATTGTTGATGAAACAAAGAGAATTTCAATAGCTCTTAAAGTCATTGGTATGATTAACATTCAGTTTATTGATTACCATGGAGAGCTTAATATTATAGAGGTTAACCCACGTTCAAGCCGTACAGTACCGTATATAAGCAAAGTAACAGGTGTGCCTATTATAGATATAGCAACAAAAGTTATGCTTGGTGCCAAACTTAAAGATTTGGGTTACGGCAGCGGAATTTGCAAAGAGCCTGACAAAGTATGCATTAAAGTGCCTATTTTCTCTACAGAAAAACTTCCTCAGGTTGAAGTTTCACTTGGACCTGAAATGCGTTCTACAGGAGAAATTCTTGGTGTAGGCAAAACACTTAAACGTGCTCTTTACAAAGGCTTTATTGCAGCCGGAACAGTTGTACCACGTAAAAACGGTACAGCCCTTGTTACAATTAAACCGCATGATTTGCCGGACTTCCTTCCTATAGCTAAAAAGCTTGAAAAACTCGGTTACAGATTCCTTGCTACAGACGGAACAGCTAAGTTTATGGAAGAAAACGGCATAAGCCATGTTAAAGTTGTAAGAAAGATTAGTGAAGGTGTTCCTAATGTTCTTGATATAATAAGAAGCGGTGTTGTAGACCTTATTATAAACACACCTAATAAAGGCAACAGAGCTGCCAGCGACGGATTTAAAATAAGACGTACAGCTGCTGAATGTTCAATAGTTCTTATGACATCACTTGACACAGCAAATGCTCTTGTTGATGTTATGGACAGCGACATTACAACCGACAGTGTAGATGTAATAGCATTGGAGGATATTAAATGAAAAAAATCGAGTATGCTGAAATTTTGGTAAATGACAAAATTGCTGATGACATATACTCAATGACACTTTTTTCACCTGTTATAGCTAAAGAAGCTAAAGCCGGACAGTTTGTAGAAGTTTATACAGGCCTTGGGGAGTACATACTCCCAAGGCCTATAAGCATTAGTGAAATAGACAGCCGAAACGGAAAGCTTACACTTGTTTACCAAACAGTAGGCAAGGGAACAGAATATTTCAGCCAGTGTCCAGTGGGGGATTTAATTAAAATAATGGGCCCGTGTGGAAACGGTTTTGAAATTAAAAACTGCGCTAAAAAGAATATACTTGTAGGCGGTGGAATAGGTATACCGCCTCTTGTTCAGCTTTGCAAAGAGCTTAAAGGTGAAGTTACAGTATTTTTGGGAGCTAAATCAAGCCCTGTTCTTGCAGATAAATTCAGAAAATTAGGAGCAGAAGTTTATATAGCCAGTGATGACGGCAGCATTGGTTTTAAAGGCAATGTTGTAGAGCTTATGAACGAAATTAAACCTGATGGCGACATGATTTATTCCTGCGGACCTAAAATAATGCTTAAATTTTTGGCCAAATGGGCAGAAGAAAACAATATTCCGGTTCAGGTTTCAATGGAAGAAAGAATGGCCTGTGGTATAGGTGCATGCGTTGGCTGTGTTGTTAAAATCAAAAGAAAAGGCGAAAACGACTGGCAGAATTTAAAGGTTTGCAAAGACGGACCAGTTTTTATGGGTGACGAGGTGATGTGGGATGAGTAATGTAAACACGAAAGTTAATATATGCGGAGTTGAAATGAAAAATCCTGTTACTACAGCTTCGGGCACATTTGGTTCAGGCAGAGAGTTTTCGGAATTTGTTGATTTGAATAAGCTGGGGGCTGTTACTGTTAAAGGTGTAGCTTCTGAGCCATGGAAAGGCAATAATGCACCGAGAATAGCCGAGGTTTACGGTGGCATGCTTAATTCAGTTGGCCTTCAAAACCCGGGAGCAGAGCATTTTATTAATAACGATATTCCGTTTTTAAGGCAGTTTGACACTAAAATAATTGTAAATATATGCGGTCATTCTATTGAGGAGTACTGCAAGGCGGCAGAAATGCTTTCAGATAGTGATGTGGATTTGTTTGAGCTCAATATTTCATGTCCTAATGTAAGCCAAGGCGGAATAACATTCGGCACAGTTCCTTCTATGGCAGAAAAAGTTGTATCAGAAGTAAAAAAATATTGCAAAAAACCGCTTATTGTTAAGCTTACACCTAATGTAACTGATATAACGGAAATTGCTAAAGCAGCCGTAAGCGGAGGAGCCGACGGTTTATCTTTAATAAATACACTTTTAGGCATGAAAATAGATATTAAAAGACGTAAACCAGTACTTTTTAACAAAGTAGGTGGCTTTTCAGGCCCGGCAGTTAAGCCTGTTGCCGTTAGAATGGTTTATCAGGTGTGCAAAGCCGTTAATGTGCCTGTAATAGGTATGGGTGGAATATCTAACTATGAGGATGCCATTGAGTTTATAATGGCAGGTGCAACTGCTGTAGCTGTTGGTACAGCAAACTTCAATAATCCTTTTGCCACGGTAGAAGTTGTTGAAGGAATTGAGAAATACATGATTGAAAACGGTATTAAGGATTTGTCTGAAATTAGAGGCATTATAGACTGATAAGGGGGATAAATATGCTGGATTCTGCTAAAATTGAATTTATAGAATTTATGATGAGTGCCGATGTTTTAAGATTCGGAAGCTTTGTTACCAAAAGCGGCAGAAACACTCCGTATTTTGTAAATACAGGCAATTATAAAACAGGCAAACAGATTGCTACATTAGCCAAATTTTATTCAAAACTTATTAAAGACACTTGCGGAACAGACTTTGACGCTATGTTTGGCCCGGCTTATAAGGGTATTCCTCTTGTTGCGGCAACAGCTGCTAATCTCTGCACAGAATACGGAATTGATAAACCGTATTTCTTTAACAGAAAAGAGAAAAAAGACCACGGCGAAGGCGGTAACCTTGTAGGCTATGCTCCTAAAGACGGCGACAAAGTTATAATTGTAGAGGATGTTATTACAGCCGGAACAGCTATAAGAGAGACAATGCCTGTACTTAAATCAGCCGCTGATGTTAAAGTTACAGATATGTTTATTTCAGTTAACCGCTGTGAGGTTGGTGCAAACAGCAACAAAACAGCAGTTATGGAGGTTAAAGAGGAATTTGGCCTTAATGTTCATGCTATTATTACAGTTGCTGATATTCATGAGTACCTTAAATCAAAAGGCACATACGGAGATGTACTTAAAAATATGGAAGAATACATGGACAAATACTGTATTTTATGATAATTTTTTGACAAAAAAGTTAAAAATTTACTTTTTGTATTGAAAAAAATACAGTAACGGAATATAATATCACAAAAGCATGCTTAAGTATGAGCATGCTTTTTTAAAATAAAATAAAGAGGGGCGTAAAAATTGAAAGTAGTACACACTATTAATGAAACGCGTGAAATTATTAAAAACTGGAGAAAAGAAGGTCTTACAGTAGGTCTTGTTCCTACAATGGGATTCCTTCATGAGGGACATAAAAGCCTTATAACACGTGCTGTTAAAGAAAATGACAGAGTTGTTGTAAGTGTCTTTGTAAACCCTATACAGTTTGGAGCAAACGAGGATTTATCTGTATACCCAAGAGATATAGATAAAGACTTTGCTCTTTGCCAAGACGCTGGTGCAGATTTTATATTCAATCCTTCACCGGAAGAAATGTATTTCGATAATTTTTCTACTTATGTAGATGCCGGAGATGTTACAAAAGAGCTTTGCGGCAAAAGCAGACCGATTCATTTCAGAGGTGTGTGCACAGTTGTTACAAAGCTTTTAAATATAGTTAAGCCGGACAGAGCCTACTTTGGCCAGAAAGACGCTCAGCAGTTGGCTGTTGTTAAAAGAATGGTTCGTGACCTGAATGTTGATGTTGAAATTATAGGCTGTCCTATAGTTAGAGAAGAAGACGGTCTTGCAAAGAGCTCAAGAAATGTTTATCTTAATGCAGAAGAAAGAAAAGCCGCTGTTATACTCCACAAAGCCCTTACAAAAGGTGAAGAAATGGTTAAAGCCGGAGAAAAAGACCCTTCTGTAATTATTAAGGCTGTAAGCGATATTATAAATACAGAAAAGCTTGCTAAAATTGATTATGTTGATGTTGTAAGCTTCCCTGAAATAGAGCATATTGCTAAAATAGACAGGCCTGCTCTTGTAGCAGTTGCAGTTTACATAGGTAAAACAAGGCTTATAGATAACTTTATAACGGAATAATTATTAATAAAATTAATTATCTGAATAAATAAATGTCCGGAATACTTTTAATTTCCGGGCATTTATTTATTGCAGTAATAGAAGCTTATGTATTTTTCTGATATATTCAGTAAATTAATGAGAAGTTATAACCTATGTTAAGGAGAAATGCCATGATAAGAGCGTTTAAAGAAAGTGATTTGTCTGAAGTTATGCAAATATGGTTTGATGCAAATGTGAAAGCGCATAACTTTATACCAAAAAAATACTGGCTCGATAATTACGCAGAAGTTAAAAAAGTACTTCCAAAAGCAGAAGTATATGTTTATGAAGATAATTGCCGGAAACAAATTATAGGCTTTATCGGATTAACAGAAAATTATATCGCCGGAATTTTTGTAAAAGAAGGTGAAAGGTCAAAGGGGACAGGAAAACATTTATTAGATTATGTCAAAACAATTAAAGCATATCTCAATTTAAGTGTTTATCAGAAAAATATACCGGCAGTATTATTTTATAAAAGAGAAAAGTTTATTATCCAGTCAGAAAATATTGACAATAGTACTAATGAAAAAGAATATATTATGATGTGGAGTAAATGAAAATTATGGTCTGCTGTAAGAGTAATTTAGGAATAATTGCCATTATTTATAAAGAGTAATAACAATAAAAAATCCTCTGTATATTTAACTATACAAAGGATTAACTTTTTTATGATGTAAAACAGCTATAAACCAAATTTTTAGTAACTATTAATAATCTTTTTCAAAGAGGAAGTTATGGTCTTTATCATATACTCTTGTTAAATAATAGTCGTTGCTGTTTCCGTCATTTAAAATAGTTCCGCTATCATTTGTGCTCAAGCCAAAGAGAGTGTTTTCGTAAATATAACCTCGGCTGTCTGTTGTAACAAGTACTAATCTGAATTTTCCGCTGTTTCCTACATCAAATGTATCGCTTATGTGGATATATGAGTAAACATCACCGTTGTTTTCTAATTCACAGGTATATTCTTTTACAGTTTTGTCATTTACTAAGGCTATGACTTTTGCTCTAACTATTTCATAATCGGTGTCGGAGTATTTTGCATAGTTTACGTTTACGTCACCTTCTAAATTAAGTTTACCGTTTGCAACATCACTTTTTGAATAACTAAAGTCAGAATAAATATAAGGGAAAAATATCTCTTTTGTGTTTATGCTTAGATTTTCAAGAGACTCGGAATAAGAAACACCGTTGCTCAGTATTTCTATTTTATCAGGGTTTATGTCTGTTTCAATAGGACCGATGTATGTATAAACAAAATCTCCATTTGAGTATGTCATATCATAAGGTGCATTGTTTATGTAAATTTTTGCTGTTGAATTTTCTTTATATTCTTTAGGTGTAATATTAAATTTAACTTCGACCGTATTGTTTTCAGAATTTATTTCACCCATATTGTAACCGGTTTTTGCCAATATGCTTGCTGATTCGTTTAAAGAGTTTCTTACATCTGTTGTAAT
>CALWSS010000104.1 GCA_944384255.1 uncultured Clostridia bacterium | reverse complement strand
AAAGCTGGGCAGATAATTCAAACATAATAGTAAGAATAAGCCAGATAGAAACACGGCTTCTTGACATTGAAGGTGTTATTGATATTCAAAATACAAAGCTTAATTCCCAGACAAAGAACATTACACTGGAAGAAAACAGTATTCCAAAAAGGGGGACTGTAAGTGCTTAAAAATGTTAATATAAGTATTTATCAGCCTTCTGTTGTGAAGGATTACAAAGAGTTTAAAGAGATTTCAAAAAGAGAAAATGAAGTTATTACAGACGTATGGACATCTTCAAACAATGTTTTTTTAGACCAGTTTATTGAAACACTTACCGAAAACGGCTGTAAAAGGTGGGAAAAGATTTTAGGTATTCAGCCCAAAGACACAGATACACTTCAAGTCAGAAGGTTTAGGATAAAGTCAAGAATTAATGAGGATTTGCCATATACATGGCGTACTTTGGAGAATGTTCTTAACAGCCTGTGCGGCAAAGAAAGCTATGCAATGATACTTTACAATGATGAGTACAGGCTGAGAATACTTTTGGAACTGACGGTTAAAAAGCTTTTTGATGAGGTGGAAAAGACTGTAAAGCGAATGATACCGGCTAACTTAATATTGGAAGTTGAACTGAGGTATAATCAGCATTTGCAGCTTAAAGCGTTCACCCATGAGTATTTAAAAGCATATACCCACAACGGATTAAGAGAGGCAGAAAATCTCTAATTTATAAATATGGTTAAGTAAAAATAAAAAATTTCTATTTTATTAGTTCATACATTAATAAAAATGAAAAAAGGTCAGCCAAGGGACGTACTTTTGTTGTATAAAATATATGTTTATTAATATGCATGCATTTTAATTATAAACAGAAAGGGGTTTTTTATTGAGTACAAATACAAATAATTATAAACTTATAAAACCTGCCCAGGAAGATTTTTACAATGTTGATGACTTTAATAATAATGCTGATATTATAGACAGTCAGCTGAAGGCTGTATCAGACAAAGCAACATCGGCCCTTCCGTCTTCAAGCTATACGGCAGCAGATATACTTAATAAGCTTAAAACTGTAGACGGGGCAAACAGTGGCCTTGACGCGGATTTGTTTAAAGGGAAAAGTGTTATTTCTATATCAAATGGTGGAACAGGAGCTACAACTGCAGATACAGCGAAAAATAATTTAGGGCTATATATATCTAAAATATATACGTCAATAGAACAGTTAGGACTTACCGATGATAATCTATCATTGGTAAATATAAATAATGCGATGAGCAATCAATCTATAGCTATAATTGCATCATCTGCAAGTGTACAGCCAAATTTGGGAGTCCCAAATGGAACTGTATTTGTTATAAAATACAATAGTGTTAGGTCTATGTTTTTTTATATGTCAGCGAGTGATGATGAAAATTTACAATTTAAGGTTGCTTGTGTATATTATGGAGTGGCGTCCCCATGGATAAACATAGCAACAGAATACAATATTTCTTCACTTATGCAATCGGCATTACAATCAGGGGGTGTGAGTGTGGTTAAAAGCGTTCAAAGGGGAGTAATAACAATAGACGGAACAAACAGTAATACAGCAACAATAAATACGGTAAACACTAATAAGGCTGTTGTTATATATGGCGGCGCAACTACATCAGCTGTAACTACAGAAAGCGGACTTAATGTGGCCTTACCTTATTTGGAATTATCCGATTCCAATACTGTAACTGCGAAAAGATTGAAAAATGATGATACATTAACTTATGTACCGTATCAGGTTATTGAATACTATTAAGGAGGTTTGAGCCGTGGAAGAAATACATTTTTATTATGCGCAAATAAATGAAAACAATATTTGTACTGCTTTATTGGATACGCCTACAGAGATTACAGACAATCCCAAAATGATTTTAACAAATAATTATGATATGTCTATTTTAGGCAAGAAATATAATAACGGAGTTTGGGAAACAGTTGAAACATCAACAGAGGAGTATACACCAACAGAAACCGAGCTTATCCAGGCGGAAATGTTATTAAATCAGCAGGATATAATAATTAAACAAAATGAACACGATGAGGTTTTAGCAGCTATACTTTTAGGACAACAGACGGTTTAAGGGGGATTTTAAATGTTTGATATAGTTAAAAGGTTTTTCGACAGAAAAATATACGGTGCAGACGATGTTAAAAAGTTTGTATTAAGCGGCAAAATAACAGCCGATGAGTACAAAGAGATTACAGGCAGTATTTTTGAATAAGCTTTAAACCAGTTTACAAGACTTCCGGCCGGAGTCTTTTTTTATTACCATTATTTTTTAATTTCAAGGAGGAATTTATTATGAAAAATAAGGAGATTAATTATGCTTACATTACACCAGCAGGAATACTTAAAATTCTTGATAAAGATAAAGAAGCGGCTAAAAAGTATTCCAAAAATGGTAAAGTTGTTGAAACAACAATAGAGTGTGAAGGTGGTTATCCAGTTATTACATATGATAACAAACGTCAGACAGTAGCTGTTTATGGTCTTGACAAAGCAGTCATTGGAAATGGAAAGAACGTCAAAACAGAGGACGGAGATAAGATTAAACTTGAACTTTATCCAGAGCTCTATAACCTTT
>CALWSS010000103.1 GCA_944384255.1 uncultured Clostridia bacterium | reverse complement strand
GAAAATAACTCAGATGAAAATATTTCTGAATTTAATACTGAAATTTCAGCTGAAAATACTGATGATAATTTAATTTCATTAAACTTTGGCAATAAAGAATCAGTTAATGAAACAGAAAAGCCAAAAGAAACGGAAGAAATTAAAATAGAAGAAGCACAAGAAATTGAAGAAAATAAAGAAATAGAAAAACCAGAAGAAACAGCTGAAAGTGGTTTAACTAAAGCTCAAGCAGATGAAAATAATAACGAAGAAGGCTATGAGTTCAGCGGTGACGAAAATATGCTTGAGGACAGTTACGCTGAAAATATGAAAGAAGCTTTAAGTGAAACGGAAAGTGAATTAAAACAAAATACTGAACAGTTAAATGAAGAAAAACAGACTGTTCAGGAAGAAGAAAAAGAAATTGAAAAAGAGGCCGAAAGCAAAGAGATTGAAAAACCAAAGAAAGAATATGTTTTTCCACCTATTGATTTGTTAGGTAAGGAACCGGCATATACAGGCGGCGAAACAAAGGCCGATATGATAGAAAACGCCAAAAAATTAGAGGATACACTTCAAAGCTTTGGTGTTTCGGCAAAGGTTATACAGGTAAACAAAGGCCCTACTGTTACACGTTATGAGCTTACACCAAGCCAAGGTGTTAAAGTAAGCAAAATTGTTAATCTGTCAGACGATATTGCCCTTAACCTTGCGGCAACAGGCATAAGAATTGAAGCACCTATACCGGGAAAAGCCGCTGTAGGTATTGAAGTGCCTAACAAAGAAACACAGTCGGTTTATCTTAGAACGGTATTGGAAAGCGATGCATTTAAAAATGCCGAATCAAAGCTGACATTTGTTTTAGGTAAAGATATTGCCGGAAACTGTGTTGTAACCGATATTGCCAAAATGCCTCACCTTCTTATAGCCGGTGCCACAGGCTCAGGAAAGAGTGTATGTATAAACACAATTATAACAAGCATTATATATAAAGCTAAACCGGAGGAGGTTAAACTGCTTTTGGTTGACCCTAAGGTTGTTGAGCTTAGTGTGTATAACGGCATACCACATCTTCTTATACCTGTTGTTACAGATCCTAAAAAGGCGGCAGGTGCTTTAAACTGGGCAGTTAAAGAAATGCTTTTAAGATACAACACATTTGCAGAATGTCATGTAAGAGACATAAAAGGCTATAACGCCATGAAAAAGGAAAAAGGCGAAACAGACTTTATGCCTCAGATAGTTATAATTATAGACGAGTTGGCTGACCTTATGATGGCGGCACCTAACGAGGTTGAGGACTCAATTTGCAGACTTGCTCAGCTGGCAAGAGCGGCAGGCATGCACCTTATTATAGCTACTCAAAGGCCTTCCGTTGACGTTATTACAGGTGTTATTAAAGCCAATATACCGTCAAGAATAGCTTTTGCTGTTTCTTCGGGAATTGACTCAAGGACAATACTTGACTGTGTAGGTGCCGAAAAGCTTTTGGGAAAAGGCGACATGCTCTTTTACCCTATGGGCAAGGTTAAGCCGGTTAGAATACAGGGTGCCTTTGTAACAGATAAAGAAGTTGAAAACATTGTTGATTTTATTAAAGACGGCGGTGAAGCAAGCTATGACAGTGATGTTATAGACAAAATTACATCGGCCGTTCCAAGCGGAAACAGTGACGAAGGTGAAGAAAAAGACGAACACTTTGACGAAGCCGTTGAGCTTGTTATAAGCAAAGAAAAAGCATCTGTTTCAATGCTTCAAAGGCAGTTTAGAATAGGCTACAACAGAGCCGCCAGAATTGTAGAGCAAATGGAAAAAATGGGCATTGTAGGGCCTGAAGAAGGAAGCAAGCCGAGAAAAGTGCTGTACTCGTCTTTTGAGGAATACAAAAACAGAAATCAGCAAAGTGAGTAATGTATGTTTTAAAGGGCTTTGTATTGTTTTCGACCCATAAAAATGATAAAATAACTAAATAGGCATTTATTAAACGGTGTGTGGGCAGTGCCTGTCATGCCGTTTATAGTTTGAAATATTAAAATAATAATTTGGAGGTATATTCATTTGAAAGCTAATGTAGCCTTTATTTCATTGGGCTGTGATAAAAACCTTGTTGACAGTGAGGTGATGTTGGGCTTATGCCGAAAAGAAGGCATAAACATTATTCAGGAGGAAGAAAAAGCAGATGTTATTGTAATTAACACATGCTGTTTTATTAATGATGCCCTTGAAGAGAGCATAGACACTATTTTACAGGCCGGAAAGCTGAAAGAAACCGGAAACTGCAAAGCTATTATTGTTGCCGGCTGTCTTGGGCAGAGATATGAAAAAGAGATGTTTGATGAGCTTCCTGAGGTTGACGCCATACTTGGAACAACTGAGTACGAAAGCATTGTTGAAGCTGTTAAAGCTGTACTGGAGGGGAAGAAAATTAAGACTTTAGGTGATTTTGACAAAGTAATGAAAGACGAAAACAACAGTATAAACAGGGTTGTAACAACAGCAGGGCACTATGCTTATTTAAAAATATCAGAAGGCTGTGACAGCCACTGCACATACTGCGTTATACCTTCTTTAAGAGGCAAATACAGAAGCAGAAGTATGGAAAGCCTTATTGAAGAAACAAAAACTCTTGCAGAACAAGGAGTAAAAGAGCTTATACTTGTGGCACAGGATACGGCTGTATATGGAAAAGATATTTACGGCAAAAGCGTACTTGATGAGCTTCTTAAAAATATATGCAAAGTAGAAGGTATTGAGTGGGTAAGACTTCTTTACTGCTACCCTGAAAACATTACTGATGAAACAATAGAAGTTATGGCAAGTGAAAAGAAAATACTGCATTACCTTGACATGCCGGTTCAGCACGGAAGCGACAGTGTGCTTAAAAGAATGGGCAGACGTTCTACTGCTAAGCTTATTAAAGAAAAAGTAGAAAAATTAAGAAAGGCTATGCCGGACATTGCCATAAGAACAAGTATTATAACAGGTTTTCCACAGGAAAGCGGAGAGGAATTTGGTGCTCTTGCAGAATTTGTTCAGGATATACGTTTTGACAGACTTGGTGTGTTTACATATTCAAGGGAAGAAGGCACACCGGCAGCTAAAATGGACGGACAGATAAGCGAAGAATTAAAGCAGGAACGCAAAGACATAATAATGGATATACAAAGGAATATATCAGCTGAAAAATGCCGTTCTTTTGAGGGCAAAGAACTTAAAGTTATAGTTGAAGGCAAACTTCCTGATGACAATATTTACTGTGCAAGAAGCTACAGAGATGCTCCTGAAATTGACGGCCTTGTATTTGTAAAAAGCGAAGAGGAGCTTCTTACAGGAGATTTTGTAAATGTTCTTATTACGGCTTCAAGCGATTACGACCTTTACGGTGATGTTAAAGAGTGAGGCTTTTAGAAGCTTTTAATTGAAAGGATTGAATTTTAAATGCAGATGAATTTGCCTAATAAGCTTACAATGTTAAGGGTTATAATGATACCTGTTTTTGTTGTAGTGCTTTTAAGCGGACTTGTGCCTATGCCTTTAAACAGGTATATTGCAACTTTAATATTTATGGCTGCATCTTTTACTGATTATTTAGACGGACATTTGGCAAGAAAATACAATCTTGTTACTAATTTCGGTAAATTTATGGACCCTTTGGCCGATAAGCTTTTGGTTTCTGCCGCTATGATTTCAATGGTATCTTTAAGAGATATGCCGGCTTGGGTTGTTATAGTTATTATAAGCCGTGAGTTTATAATAACCGGTTTAAGGCTTATTGCAGTTGAAAACGGAATAGTTATTGCTGCCAGCTGGTGGGGAAAAATTAAAACTGTAAGCCAGATGCTTATGATTATAGTTGTGCTTTCGGGTATTGGCGGTGTTGCAGGCCATGCTTTGGGAGAAATTCTTATTTATGTTGCAGCATTCTTTACTGTTGTATCCGGTGTGGATTATATAGTTAAAAACAAAGATGTACTTCGTGGATAAAATATAAAGGTGGTTTTGTATGAATTATAATTTGGTAAGCGTTGTACTTGGTGTATTGGCAATAGTTATTCCTTTTATAGGGCTTAAGCTTTTTAAGAAAAGCTCTTTGGGAAAACAGGTTATATTTTTTACAGTAAGCTTTACCTTATGTAATTTATCGGTTGTTATGCAGATATTGGAGTTTAAGAGAAAAACTGAAATAGGCGATTATGCGGCTATACTGGATACGGCAGGAGCTACAGCAACAATTTCCATTGTGCTTATGATTATTGTTGCAGTGGCAAACATTTACTGCATGGCGGCTAAATTTATAGGCAGAAAAGACAATGAGCAGGAGGCTTTAAAATGAAAGCAGAGATTATAGCTGTTGGAACTGAGCTTCTTTTGGGAGATATACTTAATACTGATGCACAGTATCTTTCAAAACAGCTTTCATCTCTTGGCATAGAGATGTATCATCAGGCGGTTGTAGGGGATAATGCCCAAAGACTTGAGGAGGTTTTAAAGGAGGCTTTTTCAAGAAGCGATTTAGTTATTACATCCGGTGGTTTAGGGCCTACAGGTGATGATTTAACAAAAGAAACAGGATGCAAAATTTTTGGCAAAAAGCTTGTTGAAGATGAAAAAGCTCTTGAAATGCTTAAGGACTTCTTTAATAAGCTTAACCGTGAAATTACAGAAAACAATTACAAACAGGCACTTGTCCCAGAAGGAAGCATTGTGCTTTATAACGAAAATGGAACGGCCCCGGGAATTATGATAGATGAAAACGGCAAAATACTTGTTATGCTTCCGGGTCCGCCTAAAGAGCTTGTGCCGATGTTTGAAAAATACGTAAGACCATATTTGGCTTCAAAACAGGAATATATGTTTGTATCTCGTGTTCTTCGTATTGCCAAAGTTGGAGAGAGCAAAACGGAATATGTTATACGTGATTTAATAGAAAACCAGACTAATCCTACAATAGCAACTTATGTTAAAAACATAGAGGTTATTGTTCGTATTACTGCTAAAGCAAAAAGTGAAGAAGAAGCCAATGCACTTATAGACCCGGTAGCTAATGAGATTTACAAACGACTTGGAAACAATGTTTACGGAGAAGGCGAAACAACACTTCCTGTAGTTATGTGTAAAAGGCTTTTAAGAGATAAAATAACAGTTGCAGTAAGTGAGTCCTGCACAGGCGGTATGCTTTCAACAGCTTTTACTGATGTACCGGGAATATCGGAAATATTCATGGAAGGCGCCGTAACATACAGCAATGATGCTAAAATGCGTCGCCTTGGAGTAAAAAAAGAAACTCTCGATAAATATGGTGCCGTAAGTGCTGAGACGGCGGCAGAAATGGCAGAGGGAATAGCAAAAAGTGCCGGAACAGATATAGGCCTTTCAACAACAGGCATAGCAGGCCCAGGAGGCGGAACAGATGAAAAACCGGTTGGACTTGTTTATATTGGTCTTTGTGTATATGGCAAAACT
>CALWSS010000102.1 GCA_944384255.1 uncultured Clostridia bacterium | reverse complement strand
GCAGGCTGAAAGCGACCCGTTTGGTGACTTTTATTTTATATATTATATTGATGATACAAGCAAACAATCCGATCTTATCTATTATGGTTCAATAGACTTTGACAATATAGGCGTTAGTGTAGATACATTATATATAAATAATGACTACTATGTTGATGTATCAAAAGAAGACTATGACTATTATGTTGAACAAAATGAACTTAACAGCCAGTATTATTCCGATGATGAAATAATTCAATACACTAAAGAGCTTTTAAACAGAGCCGTAAGTGATGCCGGTATTGAAGCATACAACAGTATTTTTGGCGGCATGTTCTCCAGTGTATCAATTAATTCGGCTTATGTTGAATATGAACCTTATGAAAAAATATATACATGCTATGTAGACGCCGAAATATCTTCAAATGTTCTTGACCTCAGCGGAAAAAGACGCTGCACAGTAACAGCTACATTTAAAGATACGGGAAGCAGTCTTATATTATTAGGCATGTCTGATTTTTCAGTAATGTAAAAATTGTTATAAAAATTATAAAATATAGATTTTGTTACAATGTTATCATAATGTACATATTCTCAAAATTAAATATGCAAGTAATACCATAAAAATATAAAAGAAAAAAATGTAAGGGGTTGAATTTTATGGGTGGTTTATCTATAGTACAATTAATAATTTTAGTATTAGCGACTTTATTTGTAATGAGTATATACCACAAGATTTTTAGTGTTGTATACCTTTCTCCAAAAGGATGTTTAACAGAAATTATAATCTGTGGTATTATAGGATATTTTATTATGGCTTTAATATGCAGCCTTATAGGCCTTGGTTAATTTTATTCATATATTATAAAATTAAAAAATAGAGGAGAAAATTATGATTCTTATTGGTTTAAAACTTTTATGTTTTATTTTTATGGCATCTACTGCAATTGCTATAGTAACTTATTTTATTTCATTATTTAACAAAAATAAAAACGCATACTCTTTATCCAAAACATGTTCAATATTAGCTGGTATATTATTTTTTGTACTCTTAGTTTTAGGGCGTTTAACTGGGTATATATAAAATTAACACACGTATAAAACTATACAAAATTGCTTTTATTGTTTGCTTGATTAAATTGAAATATCTTACTACATATCTTTTATTTAAAGTACTTGCCTTACAAGTTTTCCTATATTTATTTTTCTGAAAATAAATTAAAATTTCTTGTTAAGGCAAGTACTTTATGTTCATTTATCCATTAATGTTTATTTACCCATTAATTTTAATTAAACATACCACATATCAAGTGTATCCTCAAGACAGCACCTAAACATATAAGGGTCATAAAGCATATTTTCTATTTCTTCTTCATCAAACCCATTTTCATACATAAACATTATTTCATCTTCGCTTATACCTATATTGCCTGCATAATTTATAAGCTCTTCTAAATAAGAAATACACTTATTTTCGTTTTTTATGTGTTTTTTTCGTATTTTATCACTCGATAATTTTGTGCTGAAACCCCAATTATAATATGCGCAATATGGATACTCAAACATAAGCAGTGATGAAATATCAAAGCTATCCATTTCTGTTTCACCATTTTGATGTATAACTAATATATCACCCATTTTTATATCTATTTTTTTATAATGCCCTATTTTATTAAGACTTTTTGTAAGGCTAAGGGTTTTTAAAACATTTTTAAGTATTTCCTCTGTAGAGGCATACATATAAAAACCCATGTTTTCAAAATTAAACACTGCCATAGGATTATCACCTTTTACTATATAAAGACAGTTGCTGCTGTCAAGCAATGTAAAACAAAAGGAACCCTCAACACTTTCAGCCATTTTTCTAATAGCATTAATGTTAAAGGTACCTTCTTTTTCTATAATTTGCACTGCCACAAAACTGTCAGTTTCTATATTTGTTTTTGGTATATCAAATTTTTTTCTAAGCATTATGTCATTGCTGATAATACCGTTATGTGCAAGGGCAAAGTTTGTATTTATACATCTTCCTTCAAACGGGTGGTTATTCCAATTCAGCTTTTCACTGCCTTGAGTGGTAAGTCTTGTGTGCCCCATTATCACATCTGTACCATTAGGTATTTTGTATTTAAACTTATGTGCAGGAAGCGGCTTTTTATGAATTTCAAGCTTTCCGTTCCTGTTATATGCAATACCTGTGGCATCTTTTCCTCTTACTTCACATGCAACAGACAACGTTTTTAAAATAATGTCCTTTTGTCTGTATGTAAGTTTATGCTTATAATCGACTATTCCAAATAAACAGCACATATTAATATTCCTCCTCTGCTGCTACTTCATCATTTATATAAAGCCTTCTTTCTTTAAGGTACTTTATAAGCTCAGGATAATTTATTTTTTCTACAAATCTCGTCCAGCTCAAATCCTCTAAGTCCTCTTCAGACATAGAAACAGCCACTTTACAAAGTGTTTTAACAAGCTGTAAAGTGGCTATAAGTGTGTTGTATTTGAGAGTTCCTCTCCACATACGGAACTCTATTGTGCTTAAATTTGTCAGATTTACACAGGCATACCTGCCAAGACCAGATTTTTTAGCATTATCCAAAACCTGATGCGGTTTTTCCTTAAATCCGTATCTTGTAGCCCACCTGTCCATTTGATACCGTGTTCTGCGTGAAAACCTTAAAAGCTCGTCCCAGTATTTTTCTACCATAAACAAAAGCTTTCCTATATTCTTTTCCTGTTCCTTATATGTACTGCCAAAATATAGCCTTGATACATGGCAGTGAAGTCCGCATGTGCTTGTTTTATGTGAAAGATATCCCAAAGCAACGGCTTCTTTTAATACCATATTCCAAGGCATTTCCTCAATATGGTACTTTAAAGTCATAGGGTGAGTTACTATTTCCATACCTTCATCAAGAGAACCATCAGACTTTATGTATATGAGCTCATTTACTTTATTTGCTATATCAAGAATTTTTTCAGCATTGTCGTAGTCTTTCCCACCTCCGTCAATTTCAAGCTCAACACCTATATACATGTTATCGTCATCACCATAAAAAATCGGTTCCGGCTTATAACTATAATCATGTATTGTATCATACCTTATATGGTTATAGCAGTTTTGACACAATGCTCTGTCTTCCTCATCATAATAAAAACTGTCGTTATTTATTAAACATCCACATTCACTGCATATTGTATAATAATTATCAAAACACCTTTCACATAAATACAAGGAATCATTACCAAAACGCTGGTTTATTAAAAACCTTCTTCCGCATTCATCACATATAAATGTACGTTCATTAATACAATCCGGACAGTAAGGCAAATCATCAAAATACTCTGTTTCTTCAGGGTCAATATTTATACCGCAGTTTGTACAATGCAGTATTTCATTTGCGCTTTCAATATTTTCCTCTTCACAGTAACAGCCGTTTTTATATATGTTTTCTGCCATAAATTTTCCTCCTATGTTTAATACTCACTTGATAGAAGCATAGTTGAATACATTTCATCATCAATAACAAAAATCTTTATTTCTGTTTTATCCTTAAAATAATTTTCAAAGTTCCCCAATATATAAAACATGTTTTTGTATTCCGGAACTTCCTGTTTATGTTCTATTGC
>CALWSS010000101.1 GCA_944384255.1 uncultured Clostridia bacterium | reverse complement strand
TATTACAACAATAGACGTATTAAGACAAAGCTAAAGGGCTTGTCACCTGCTCTTTACAGGAAACTAGCCCTTATGGCTTCTTGAACAATTTTTACTTAAAAATATTGTCTAACTTTTTAGGTTCAGTTCATTTTATACGGTCTATTTTTGTGCTCTTAATTTGTATGTTTTTATAGTTTTAAAACTTTTTTCAAAGGTTTATAAATATTTATATAAAATTAAGTCAGATATATATTTGGTTATTTATAAGAAACATTGTTTTAATTTTGTAATTTCAAAATAATTCAGATTTAGTTTAAATAATTTAATTTGAAACTAATAAATATATAAAATTTATATTTTCATATAATGTTCTGATTTAAAATGAGCTTATATTTCACATTAGACAAAACAAATAAACTAACTTATAATTTATTTATAACAAGAAACTATAATATTTTGAATTTTAAATATTCCATTGAAGGAGTGAAATAATATGGACAAGTCTTATTTTGATGTACAAATTAATCGTGAAAACACCATGTGTTATAAGTATGATTTTAAAGAAAAGAACAAAAAACCTAAGGACTGCATACCTATGTGGGTTGCCGACATGGATTTTAGGACAGCACCGGAAATAATTGAAGCTTTAAAGGAAAAGGCTGAGTATGGAATATTCGGATACTCAGATACAACTGGTGAATATGAAGAAATTGTTGTAAACTGGGCTAAAAGACATTATAACATTGATATTGACGGCAGCTGGATTGTTAAAACACCGGGAATTATATTTGCTTTAAGTGATGCTGTAAGAGCCTTTACATCTGCTGGAGATAGTGTAATAATTCAGCAGCCGGTTTATCATCCTTTTAAAAATATGGTTGTGCAAAATGCAAGAAATATGGTATCAAACGATTTAATTGAAAATAATGGTTATTACTCAATGAACCTTGAAGATTTGGAAAATAAAATAGAAAAATACAACTGCAAGCTTTTCATGCTTTGTAATCCGCATAATCCGGTAGGCCGTTATTGGACAGAAAACGAGCTTAAAGAATTGGGCAAAGTGATTTTAAAACACGATATGATTGTGTTAAGTGATGAAATTCATGCTGATTTTGTATGGGGCCAAAACAAACCTATATCTCTTTTAAAAGCTGTTCCGGAGCTTAAAGACAGGCTTATAATTTGTCAGTCACCATCTAAAACATTTAATATAGCAGGAATTCAGGTGGCAAATATAATTATACCTAACAAAGAAATTCGTGACAGGTTTATAAGCTTTAAGAAGAGTGTCGGCTATGACGAGCTTAATATTTTTGCTCTTGTTTCATGCATGGCGGCTTATTCTAAAGGGGAAGAATGGTATAACTGCATGAGGCAGTATATTTACGATAATATATTATATGCCGAAAGCGTTATAAAACCTATGAAAGAAATTAACATGGTTATGCCTGAAGCTACATATCTTGTATGGCTGGATTTTAGAAAAACCGGTTTAGCTTCTTCAGAAATTGAAAATAAGCTTTTAAACGAAGCAGGTGTTTGGTTTAACAGAGGAGAAATGTTTGGCAAAATGGGAGAAGGGTTCTTCCGTATGAACGTAGCCTGCCCAAGAAAAACACTGGAAGATGTAATGAACAGGTTAAAAAAGACTTTTAAATAATAAAAAATTCCCTTTATATTCCCGAGACCAATGTCATAATTGGTTTTTCGGGAATATATTATTTATGTATAAATTAATTAGGACAGGAAATATCAGCTATGCTTTCTATTGTTAAATGAAGGGAATTTGCCATTTCCGTATCGGCAGCTTTGTAATACATTTCTTTGCCTTCACGACGGGATATAATAAGCCCGCTGGATTTAAGAAGCCGTAAATGGTGAGATACTGCAGGGCTTGTCATATTTGTAATAGCGGCAATATTTATAACACATTCTTCGCAGTGGCATAAAAGCCAGAATATCTTCAGCCTGCTTGGGTCACCAAGCTGTTTTAATATACCGGAAACAGAACGAATTGTGTCGTCAGACGGCATATCGTTTATTAATTCATATTCGTTTTCCGCATGTTTATGCGGCAGTGCACCGGAATTTTCATTATTTAACATAAACTGCACCTCCACGATATTTATTATATTTGAAAAAAGTACAAATATCAATATTATGATAAGATTAAAAATATATTTAATTGTTTAATTGTATTGACATTATATAAAAAAAGGATTATATTATATTCAACGATTAAATAATCTTTAAATTGTTGTTAAGAAAGGATGATTTTTATGAAAAAGAGTTACAAAATAGATGTTGATTGTGCAAACTGTGCTAATAAAATGGAGTTGGCTGCTAATAAAACAGAAGGCGTTAAAAATGCTGTGGTTAATTTTATGACTTTAAAAATGAACGTTGAGTTTGAGGAAGGCGTTGAGCCTAAAACAGTTATGCAGGAAGTAAGAAAGAACTGCAAAAAAGTAGAAAGTGACTGTGATATATTCTTTTAATTAATTAGTATGCTGCGCTTTTTAGCGCAGTTTTTAAAAAGGTTGGTTAACATATTTTTTGAAGGTGTTGAATTTATGAATAAAAAACAGAAAAGAAACCTTATTAGGATTATAATTACATCTTTGTTAGTTATTGCGTTAAATTTTGTTGAAGTCGGCGGTGCTCTAAAATTTATACTTTATATGATTCCTTATTTAATTATAGGCTATGATATTTTAATAAAAGCTTTTAATGGAATAAAAAATTTGCAGGCTTTTGATGAAAGTCTTCTTATGGCACTGGCCACAATAGGAGCTATAGCATTGGCGCTCTATACCGACGGAGATTATACGGAAGCTATAGCCGTAATGCTTTTTTATCAAATAGGCGAATGGTTCCAAAGCTATGCTGTTGGAAAAAGCCGCAGAAACATAAGCGAGCTTATGGATATAAGGCCTGATTATGCCAATTTAATAGATGAAAACGGCCAAATTAATAAGGTTGACCCTGACGAGGTTGAAATTGGTTCTGTTATAATTGTTCAGCCGGGAGAAAAAGTGCCTATTGACGGAATAATAACAGAAGGAACAACAAGTTTAAACACATCTGCTCTTACTGGTGAAAGCCTGCCTAAAAATGTAAGTGTTGGAGATGAGGCAATAAGCGGATGTGTAAACATAAATGGTGTAATAAAATTAAAAACAACAAAAGAGTTTGGGGAGTCAACAGTATCAAAGATACTTGATTTAGTTGAGAATGCAAGTTCAAGAAAATCAAAGTCAGAAGATTTTATAACTAAATTTGCCAGAATATACACACCTGCTGTTGTATTCAGTGCTGTTGCTTTAGCTATTTTGCCGCCTTTGGCACTAATGATTTCAGGCAATGCACCTTTGTGGCAAACATGGATATACAGAGCACTTACTTTCCTTGTTATAAGTTGTCCTTGTGCACTTGTAATAAGTATACCTTTAAGCTTTTTTGCCGGTATCGGAGGAGCCAGCAAAGAGGGCGTTTTGATAAAAGGTTCCAACTATTTGGAAACACTGTCTTTGGCAAAAACAGTTGTTTTTGATAAAACAGGTACACTGACAAAAGGTGTTTTTCAGGTTACAGCCGTACATCCCGAAAATATAGACGAAACAGGACTTTTGCATTTAGCTGCACATGTGGAAAGGTATTCTACACATCCTATTGCCAATTCTTTAAGAGCGGCATATCCTAATGAAGCTGATAACTGCAATGTATCCGAAATAGAAGAGATTTCCGGTTACGGCATAAAGGCTAAAGTAAACGGAGATGTTATTCATGTAGGAAATACAAAACTTATGGAGTCTGTAGGCGCTAAATGGAGTCCATGTACTCATTTAGGAACTATAATACATGTGGCGATAAACGGAGTTTATGCAGGGCATATAGTTATTTCAGATGTTGTAAAACCAACATCAAAAGATGCTGTTTACAGGCTTAAAAAATCCGGTATAAACAAAACAGTAATGCTTACAGGTGATTCAAAAGAAGCTGCACAAAAGGCTGCTCAAGAAATAGGAATTGACGCTGTATATGCAGAACTTCTTCCTGAAGATAAAGTTACTAAAGTTGAAGAACTTATTGAAAACAAGGCTTCTGATAAAGACAAAGTTGTTTTTGTAGGCGACGGTATAAACGATGCACCTGTGCTTTCAAGAGCAGATATAGGAATTGCAATGGGGGCTATGGGTTCAGATGCTGCAATAGAGGCTGCCGATGTTGTACTTATGGATGATGACCCTATGAAAATAGCTAAAGCTATTAAAATATCACGTAAATGTCTTAGAATAGTACACGAAAACATATACTTTGCAATAGGTATTAAAATATTATGTCTTATACTTGGTGCTGTAGGCATTGCCAATATGTGGCTTGCAATATTTGCCGATGTAGGTGTAATGATTCTTGCTATATTAAATGCCATACGTGCATTATTTGTTAAAGATTTATAAGCGATATATAAAACAGGCATTTTAGTTTTATATGCCAATATATTTAGATATTAAAAAAGCTATAACAATTTGTTATAGCTTTTTGGGTATATACTGATAATTGTTAGTACAGTAAGGCAGTAATATAATATCTTTAAAGAGCAATATTAATAAAATGTTATACCTTATATAAAATACTCAATTGTAAATGGGAGGTAATTATATGGAAAAAACAACTGTTACTTTAAATGATGTTTGCGAAGCTGCTGAAAGAATTAAGCCTTATATTGTACGTACAAAGCTTATAAGACAAAAAACAATGGACAAAAAACTGGGCTGCAAAGTATATCTTAAACCTGAAATGCTCCAAATTACAGGAGCATTTAAAATGAGAGGTGCTATGAATAAAATTTTATCTCTTTCACAGGAAGAAAGGGACAGAGGCATAATATGCAGTTCATCCGGTAATCATGGACAGGCTTGTGCTTTAGCAGGAAAAATGACAGGTACACATGTAGTAGTTGTTCTTCCGGAAGATGCACCTCATGTTAAAATTGATAAAGCTAAAGCTCTTGGTGCAGAAGTAGTTCTTGGACCGAGATATTACGATGACAGATGGAAAATGGTTAAAGAAATTCAAGAGAAAAACGGCTACACAATGGCTCATGGTTATGAGGATTACACAGTTATGGCAGGTCAGGGAACAATAGGCCTTGAAATACTTGAGGATTTGCCATATGTTGACACAGTATTGGTTCCTGTAGGCGGCGGCGGACTTATTGCCGGTGTTGCAACAGCTATTAAGGAAATTAACCCTAAAGTACGTATAATAGGTGTTCAAGCTAAAGCCAGTGACGGTTATGTTCAGAGCCGTAAAGCAGGACATAGAGTTGAAGTTGAATGTTTCCCAAGCCTTGCAGACGGACTTGGCTGCCGTAAACCGGGTGAAAACCCATATCCTATTTGTGAAAAATATGTAGATGATTTTGTATCAGTAACAGAAGAAGACATAAAAGAAGCAGTTAAACTTGTAGCTGCAGAAGCAAAACTTGTAGCAGAACCTTCTTCATGTGTAGGTATTGCAGCACTTCTGGGTGGAGAAGTTAAAGTTTCACCTGATGAAAATGTATGCTTTATACTTACATCAGGCAACTGGGATATTGACATGATTGGCAAAATACTTAATGATGAACCGGTAGAAGGTATGCTTTAATTTGTATTAATAAGCTACATAAGTTTAATAGTTACACCAATAACAGGCAGGACTTAAGCGATGAAAAGCTATAAGGCCTGCCTTTTTTATTTGGTATCTATGTTTTTTGTTATAGACGTATAATGTTGTAATATGCTATACTGGCTCTATGTAAATTGGAATAAATCTAATTTTTATTTATAAGGAGAATTTATATGCTTACAAAAGTTGCTGAAAATATATATAAAAAAGTTGTGCCGCTTCCTAATAATCCTCTTCGTGAAATTAACGCTTATATAATTACAGGTGAAAAAAATCTTTTAATTGACACGGGTTTTAACAGACCGGAATGCAAAGAAGCGCTTCAAAGTGCTTTTGATGAATTGGGAATAGAAAAAACAGATGTTTTTATAACACACCTTCATTCTGACCATTGCGGACTTGTGCCTGATTTTGCATCTAAAACAAGTACTGTTTATTCAGGCGAAACAGACGGGGAACTGATTAATTTTGAAGTTGGAAATCTTTATTGGCGTATGTTAGACGATTTATTTATAAAGTACGGTTTTCCTAAAGCTGCATTTGGCAGAAACACCGATATTCACCCGGGAAGAAAATATTGCCATAAAGAACGTGTTAATTTTACATATCTGTCAGAAGGTGATGTGCTGGAATACGGCGGTTATAAGCTTAAATGCATATTAACTCCAGGCCATACACCAGGACACATGTGTCTTTATGATAGCGAGAAAAAAATACTGTTTTGCGGTGACCATATACTTGGAACAATAACGCCTAATATTTGTATTGAAATAAGTACTGAAAATCCGCTTAATGACTATTTAGAAAGCCTAAAAAAAGTTGAAAAACTTGATGTTAAATTGTTGTTAACTGCCCATGGAACACCTGTTGATAACATGTATGCCAGAATTAGAGAGTTATACAAACATCATGAAGACAGGCTTAAAGAGGTAATCAACATACTCTCTGATGAAGAAAAAACAGCCTATATGGTGGCAAGAGATATGACTTGGGAAATAGACTGCAAAAACTGGGAAGATTTTCCATCACCGCAAAAGTGGTTTGCTACAGGTGAGGCTATTGCACATTTGCAGTATCTTTATTTCTTAGGGAAAATTAAGAGAATGGAAAAAAACGGAATATACTATTACAAAGTGTAATTTTACTTTGCTGACACAAAACATTTTTGGAGGAATTTAATGACAGAAAGAGTTTTTATTACAGGTGATAAACACAGGACTTTTGTGCCGCTTTTTGGTTTAGCTGAAAAAAATGAACTTAGAGATACAGATGTTTTACTAATTGCCGGTGACGCCGGGTATGTATGGGATGAAAGCTACATATATGATATAAACAGTTTGCAGCAGATTTTTCCGGGTGTAATAGCGTTTATAGACGGAAACCATGAAAACCATGAGCTTTTAAACAGCATGAAAGTTAGCCAATGGAACGGAGGCAGGGTACATCAGGTAGGAGAGAGAGTTTATCACCTAATGAGAGGGGAAATATATTCCATATATGGAAATAATTACTTTACTTTTGGCGGTGCCCGCTCTGTTGATAAAGACAGACGAAAAGAGGGTGTTAGCTGGTGGAAAGAAGAAGAGCCAAGCTTAAATGAAATGGAATATGGCAGAGAGCAGCTTATAAATAATATTGATAATATTGATTATGTTATAACACACGAAACACCGCTTTTGGCCAGAAAATATATTTCTAGACAAAAACCTATTGATGAGGGATATATTTTTCCTGAAGTACTTGAAGACTGGTATAATATTATAACTAAGTCTGAAAGATTTAAAAAATGGTATTTTGGGCACATGCATGTTGATAAGGAAATAAACAGTAATTTGTATGGCCTGCACCATGACATAAAAATTATCGGAGAGAATAAGTCTATACGTTGGGTATAAAATTTACCTACTAAAAAAGGCAGCATTATTAATTGCTGCCTTAAAATCATTAAATTAATATGTAAATCAAATTTATTTGTTGTTGTATTTGCTGTCTTTACTGTCTTGTTTATATTTAAGATACTTTGCCAAATTTAAAGTTATATCTTTTGAGTTGTCGTCAAGTTGATTAAAAAGTTTTGAACCGCTGAGATTTTCACATAAAGTTGTTTCTTGGTTTTTAGTTATAGTACTTGGCTTAGCTAAAGACATATAAACACACCTCTTTTGAGTGTAATAATGTTGTGGTAATATTTATCTATAATTTGATTCTATATTTATTTTATTAATATGTCAATAGAAAATTGAAAAAACGTGACAATCGGGCGCTGATTTTACGAATTGAGTAATTTTTATGTAGTATAAAAAAACACCGGTTTATCCGGTGTAAATAAAAAAGCTGTTGACGGGATTCGGACCCGTGACCTCCGCACTACCAATGTGGAGCTCCACAAAATAGAGAATATATGGCAGAAAATAAAGGTTTTATTAAGCTTTTTCGCAGTATGAAAGAATGGAAATACTACAAGGACATACCAACAAAAACTATGTACATACATCTGCTTATGAGTGCATCATTTAACGACTATGAATTAAAAAAATATAAAATCATAATTCCAAGAGGGTACTACTTCACATCAACCAGGACATTGTCAGAAGAAACAGGATTAACTGTACAACAAATAAGAACAGCTCTAAAAAAATTAGACGGGAACGAAATAACAATAACAAAAATAAAAAACCATACACTAATAAAAATAAATAACTGGGATATATATCAAGAAAAATATAACGAACAAACAAATAAAATAAAAATTGACTACGGCACATACTTTCAAAAGCAATTAGAATTTGAAAATAATAACGGCCGAAAACCAAATCAAATTGAGCTAAAAAAAATATATGCTGAATGTGAAATAACAAAAACAAATAATTGAGCTGCCGAAAGGCAGCTTTTTTAATGAAAAAAATTAACGTAAAACCAATAAAAAAAGCTTAATTTGTGCAACACACTTTTCAACACAAACAAAAAGGGAAAATCAACACAATCAAAAATATTAATAAATCCAGTAATACCAAAGCTTTCAGAGCTTGTACACCAAAAAATCAACACAATCAAAATAACAAAATCAACACAACCAATAACACAACCCATAAGAAAAGAATATATAAAAAACTTATATATATATTATAGACACAGACTGAAATAATTAAAAAAAATTAGTTAGTGACGGCACACGGTCGCTTCGGCACTTACCAGGCTGGTTCGCCACACCCTTCACACAGCCTGGCAACCGCCTCAGCTCTTTCTTGGCTCCTGGTGTCGTCAATCTATTTCGCAAAATAAAAGTTTTGCGCAATAGTTACGAGTAACTATTCGCAAAACTTGCGCTTTATTTTGCGAAAAGATTTCCTTTCGGCACACGAACGGCTCTCGAGTGCACTCCGAACGAATACAGCCGGCAGCTACGATGTGCTTGCCGGCTGTATTCTGGTTATCAAAAACAGAAAAAAACAAAACTCCGAAAAAAAATCGAAAAAAAAGACAAAAAACCAGAAAAAAACAAATTAAAACCATTAAAAAATAAGACAAATTTCTACACATATCAACAAAAATACGGTTAATAATTGCCGTTTTATGTCAAATATTACTAAAATTATTTATAAAATGCTATTTCAAAAAGCAGTGTCACATAAACGATACAAATTCCAAAATGGAAAAGACCAAATAAAAAATAAGTACAACACCCGAGGCAAGATGTCAAGAACTACGCAAGTTTTGAAACAAAATTCTTGACATCCTGCCTCGAGTGCTGTGTGAATTAAACAATGGTGTAAGCGCCAATGAGCTTACACCGTAAGCCAAAATTAAGTTAGAAATTAGAAAGAGGGGAAAACAATGAAATTTATAATTTATTTTTTTAAAGAAAATGAGCAAAAATGTTATTCAAAGTATTACTTCATAACTGAAGATGTAAAGTATTTAAAACAACAAATAGAGATTAAGGCAAAAAAAGAAAACTGCCCGTTTTATCTCACATTCAAAATACAAAATAATGATTTTAGAATCTGTCCACAACTGTGTAAGTTTAAAACGGAAAGTTTTCTGTATTTGGACTAAATAAAGAATAACCTGTAAATTTGCTCTTTGTCGAGGTGCAGAAACCTTGCCAAAATCTGCACCTCTGATAATTTAAACGGGAGTTTACCATTAATTTTATTGCTGAATGTAGGTGTGTAAATTCCTAAAACATCAGCACAGACGCTGTATGAAATCCCTTTCCGTTTAAGGAAGTGCTTAAAAACCGTTAACTCAAAGTCCATAAAACCACCTCAAAAACAATACTCCTACGTCTGTGCTTATTTATATCATATTTCCGTTTCCGGAAATATGCATTATAAAAACAAATAAAAATACTTGCTTAAATCAATCTCCAGCCGAGCGGCCAATAACCTACAATGCCTTCTGCTTGGAAACCTTTGGCCGCTCTCATACATAGCCACAGCCGAACGGCTGACGCCTATGGCGTCGGCCAGCTCCGTCTGTGTCAAACCAGCTTTAAGTCTGTAAAACTTTAAAAGAGCAGAAAGGCATTTAAAATTAATCAGATCCATTGTCACAAATTATAACATCAAACACGTATTTTGTCAAAATCATATAGAAGTAATTGACTATATACGTAATAACGTTTAAAATCAAAAAAGGAGGTGAGAATATGACAAAAAATGTAAAATTTACAACTGCTCTGCCGGAAGAAACAATCAAAAACTTAAAAATAGCAGCAGCAAAAGAAAATACTACAAGCAATCAAATACTAATTG
>CALWSS010000100.1 GCA_944384255.1 uncultured Clostridia bacterium | reverse complement strand
AAAACAATAATTATTTTTTTAAGTGTGCAGTAAAAGTGTTTATAAACAGAATAAATGTTTACGGTAGTAAAGAAATAGAAATATGCTTTAATTTTTCAAATCCTTTCAAATAATAAGATATAGTGTTAAAAAAACATATTTTGATTAACATAAAATATAATTAATTAAAAAGTTAATGGAGCACTTATTATATGACTGAATATAATGGAGAATTAAAGGATATTCAAGATATTAAGTTTAAGGATAACATGACTAAAGAAGAAAGAATGGCATATTTTATTGAACAGATAGGTAATCCTTATGTTTTTAAATGCGGCGATATAACTGTTAAAATTAAATATTCCGAAAACGGCCCGTCTTTTGAGGAATGTTTTAAAGAATATTTGGATTCTTTGGACATTTAGATATGCCAAAAGAGTATAAAGCCGCCGCATATTTAAGACTTTCAAAAGATGACGGGGATAAGGACGAAAGCAACAGCATACAAAGCCAAAGAAAAATTATATCTGAATTTATAAAAAGCAGGGATGATATAGAGATTATTAATGAAAGAATTGATGACGGTTTTTCCGGCGTAAGTTTTGAAAGACCGGCTTTTAAAGCTTTAATAGACGATATAAAAAATAGAAATATAAACTGTGTTATAGTTAAGGATTTATCCCGGCTTGGACGAAATTACATTGAATCAGGGTACTACATAGAGCGGTTTTTTCCTTCAGAGGGCATAAGGTTTATTGCAGTAACGGACTGTATAGACAGTTTAAAAAAAGGTTTTGGCGACAGCCTTTTAATACCGTTTAAAAATTTGCTGAATGATTCCTACAGTGCTGATATTTCTTCTAAAATACGGGCCAGTCTTGATATAAAGCGTAAAAACGGTGAGTTTATAGGTGCTTTTGCACCATACGGATACAAAAAGGACAGTAAAAACAAAAATTGTCTTGTTAAAGATGAATATTCATCTTTTATAGTCATGAATATATTTTTAATGGCTTTTTTAGGCATAAGCTGTGGCAGAATAGCAGAAAGACTTAACAATTCCGGTGTTTTGCCGCCTGAAAAATACTGCCGAAATAAAGAAGTAAAAAATGCAAAACCGGTTTATAACTGGAGTACATCTGAGGTTAAAAACATACTTACAAATGAAGTTTATACTGGATGTCTTGTTCAGGGTAAAAAAAGCACACCTAATCATAAAATTAAAAAATATACTTTAAAGCCGGAAAATATGTGGTTTAAAGCAAGCAATACACATGAGGCTGTTATAAATAAAAGCATTTTTAACACAGTAAACAGAACTTTAAAAATTTCGGCAAGAACATCTTCTGACAGCCTATTTATTTATCAGCTTTCAGGTATTTTATATTGTGGAAAATGTAAAATGAAAATGGTTCATCATACAATAAATTCAAATGGTTTTAAATATATGTATTATATGTGTTCAGGTTATAAAAAAGGCTTGTGCAAAAACAGTGCTGTGGAAAGTAAAAGCATTGAATACACAGTTTCAAATGTTATAAATATGTATGCCTTATTATATTTAGGGACTCAAAAAGTATATAAAATTAATTCAAAACTGAAAGATTTAAGCTGTATTTTAAATACTGAGCATGAAATAGATTTTTTTGAAAAAAGAGTAGATGAAATAAACCGAATTATAAGCTATATTGATACAGACAGAAAAAAAGGTATTCTTTCAAAAGAAGATGAAAAAGAACTGAAAGATTTTTATTTAAAAGAGAAAAAAACACTTATAAGCAGAATAGAGGGTCTTTTAAATAATAAGCCTGAAGAGGATTTGTGTAATCAAAGGACAGCAACTTTAGAACTTATAAAAAATATTTTTGTCTGTAGCAGTAACTTAATTGAAATTGAGCTGAAATTCAGTTTACAGGCAGGTGGTTTGTATGTATAATGCAGGGTTATATATACGTGTTTCTGTGCTTGAAAGTAATGAGCAAAATCCGTCTCAAAGTGCAGAAAACCAGCTGAAAATATTAAATGATTATTTAAAAAACAATACTGATATAACGGTATATAATACATATTTGGACTTAGGCAAAAGCGGTATGACAAACCAAAGAGAAGGTCTTAAAAATATGCTTTCGGATATATATTCAGGTTTAATAAACTGTGTTTTGGTAAAAGATGTTTCTCGTTTGGGAAGAGATTATACTCAAACGGGAAATTTAATAGAAAAAGTATTTCCTTTTTGGGATGTAAGGTTTATATCGGTTAATGATAATTACGACAGTGAAAAGAATTTTAAGAAAAATAACTGTTTTATGGGTCTTAAAAACATACTTAATGAGGGATATGTACGGGATATTTCAAAAAAAGAAAAAACAGCTTTAAGAGTATTAATGAAAGAGGGACAGTTTTTAGGCTCTTTAGCACCTTATGGCTATGTAAAAAACGGAAAGAGCCTTGAAATAGATGACGAATCGGCAAAAGTAGTTCAAAATATATTTGATATGGCAAAAAATAATATAAGCTGTTATAAAATAGCTAAAATACTTAATGATGAAAAAGTTTTAACACCTTATGCTTATAAAACAATAAAAGGGATTGTTAAAGAAAAGGAATGTCAAAACTTTTTTTGGCGTGAAGGCAGTATAAAGAGGATACTCCAAAACAGGGCATACGTTGGGGATACGGTTCAGTCTGTTACAACCACATTAACGCCTAAAGGAAAAAACATACGACTTCCCAAAGAAAAATGGATAATAGTTGAAAATACACATAAGGCTGTAATAAGCAGAGAAGATTTTGAGTTTGTTCAAAATATTTTAAATAAAAAAAGTAAGAACATAAAAAGGCAAATTAATAAAACTTTTGAATCTGGGTTTAATGTTTACTGCGGTATATGCGGTTTTAAAATGAGCCATAAAAGCATTAAAAGCGGAAATAAAAAAACAGGGTATTATATATGCTCATTAAAGTCATCAGGCGGTTTATGCCAAAACAAAGGAATAAAAAGTGATGTTTTAAATAAAACAGTTTCAAAAGTAATTGAAACATACTATTTATTGCTTTTGGGTAAGTCAAACAATAAAATAGCATCTATGAAACACAATGCACAATGTTCAAAAAGGTACATGAATTTAAAAAGGTCTGATTTATATGAGTTTTTTAAGAATGGAAAAATAAGTGAAAATGATTTTCTAATCAATTATAAAAACATAAGCTCAAAATTAAAAAAGTCAGATGAAAAATTGAAATGCATTTTAAATTCGGAAGATATGTTTTTATATAATACCGGCTTTTTACTGAAAGCCTTTACAGAAAGAATAACTGTTTTGAGCAGAAATGAAATAGAAATTAAAGCAGTATTTACTAATCCTTTTAAAAGGTAATATTGTTTTTGTTGCCTGATAAATTATAAAGAATTATAATGTACTAAGCTGAAAATTTTTCCCTTATTAAAAACAGCAGGCATTATCAGTTGGTAAAGACCCATACCGCCGGCACCTATTGACTTTGACATATAGACCCTGTAAAAAAAGCCCATAAACCGGGTGATGATATTGGCGGCCATTAGTATAATACAGCCTACGGCAAAGCTGTTTTTACGCATAAAATCAATCCTTTTGAGATATTCTTTATATTATTATGTAGACTTTATGTTTTAAATTACTTGTTTGTTTACGGAGAAAAACTATGTTTGACATTAGTGAGGAATTAAAAAAACTGCCGTCTAAACCCGGTGTATACATAATGAAAAATGCTGACGATGAGATTATATATGTAGGTAAGGCCATAAGTCTTAAAAACCGTGTTCGTCAGTATTTTCAGTCTAATAAAAACCATTCAGCTAAGGTTATAAGCATGGTTAAGCATATAGCCGAGTTTGAATATATTGTAACCGACAGCGAAATGGAAGCTCTTATTTTGGAATGCAACCTTATAAAAGAGCACAGACCGAAATATAATATAATGCTTAAAGATGATAAAATGTATCCTTATGTTAAAGTTACAATTAATGAGGATTTTCCACGGGTTTTTATGGTACGTAAGGTATTAAAAGACGGAGCCAAGTATTTCGGGCCGATTACAGATGCTTATGCTGTTAAGGAAACGATAGAGATGATTAATAAAATGTGGCCTTTAAGGAAATGCCGCAAAGTTCTTCCAAGGGATATAGGAAAGGAAAGGCCATGTCTTAACTATCATATAGGCCAGTGCTGTGCTCCTTGTCAGGGCAATGTAAAAAAAGAGGACTATGCAGTGTATGTTAATGAAGCTCTGGATTTTCTTGAAGGAAAGCACAAAGATATTATTGATAAAATGCAGGAAAAAATGGAGGAGGCCTCGGAAAATCTGGAGTTTGAAAAAGCGGCCCAGTATCGTGACAAAATAAAATACATCAAAAGTGTTGAACAGAGGCAGAAAATGGCCAACACAGGTTTTAACGACAGTGATGTTATAGCCTTTGTTCGTGCCTTCGACGAGGCTCTTATACAGGTGTTCTTTATAAGAGGCGGAAAAGTTATGGGCCGGGAGCACTTTTTAATAAATAACACAGAAGGAATGACAAGAAATGAGATTATAACTGAGTTTATAAAGCAGTTTTACAGCGGAACGGCTTTTGTTCCAAAAGAGCTTATACTTTCGGAAGATATTGTTGCAGAAGAAAAAGAAGTTATACTTGGCTTTTTGTCTAATTTAAAAGGAAGCAAAGTAACTGTTACAGTTCCTGTAAAAGGAGAGAAAAAACAGCTTGTTGAATTGGCTTATAAAAATGCTTCCATTACATTTGAGCAGTTTGGTGAAAAACTTAAAAAAGACAATGCCAGAACGAAAGGTGCCGTTGAGGAAATAAGTAATGCTTTGGGCCTTGAAAATACACCGGAGAGAATAGAGGCTTACGATATTTCAAATATACAGGGATTTTTTTCCGTTGGGGCTATGGTTGTGTTTGAAAACGGCATGCCTAAAAGAAGCGATTACAGGAAGTTTAAAATAAAAACTGTTGTTGGAGCAAACGATTTTGCCAGTATGCAGGAAGTTTTAACAAGAAGGATAAATCACAGTATAAAAGACAAAATGGACAACAAAACAGGAGGTTTTGCAAGACTGCCGGATTTAATACTTATGGACGGCGGCAAAGCTCAGGTTAAGGCGGCAAAGCTTGTTTTAGCTTCTTTTGGCATGGATATACCTGTATGTGGCATGTTTAAAGATGACAAACACAGAACGAAAGGCCTGCTTTATGAGGACAGGGAAATAATGCTTCCTGCTAATTCGGAAGGCTTTAAACTGGCAACACGTATACAGGACGAAGTTCACAGATTTGCCATTGAATACCACAGAAAACTCAGAGAGTCGTCACAAGTTGACTCAATTTTAAATCATATACCGACTATAGGTCCGGCAAGAAGAAAAGCTCTGCTAAAACATTTTGGAGATATTGAAAAGATTAAAAATGCCGAAGTCAGTGATTTGCTTGAAGTAGAGGGTATGAACATACGCTCGGCTGAAACGGTTTACAGTTTTTTCAGGCAGGAGAATCCGGAAATTAAATAAAATTTAATTGTCTAAATTATTTTTAATTAAGTTGACAAATATATTTGATTTTATATATTTGGTGTGTTAATATTTGGATTATAAACGGATGTTTTGTATTATGGTTTTTGGTATTTTTTACCGTAAATTCGGATTGTCATTCGGAATTTTATGGAGGTATTGAAATGTATTCTGTATCTGTTGAGAAACTAGCCGACGAGTTTAAGCTTAAAAACGAGCTTCCTGAAATTTCTCTTGAGGGCAGGATAATTAAAAACTCGGCGGTTAACAGACCGGCTTTGCAGCTTGCCGGTTTTTTTGATTACTTTGAAAGTGATGCCATACAGGTTATAGGCAAGGTTGAGCATGCTTATTTGGAAAGGCTTGAGCCGGTTTTCAGAGAGCAGGTTTTAAGGGAATTGTTTTCTTACAGGTTCCCATGCTTCATAGTCTGCGGCGGTCTTGAAATTTTTCCTGAGATACTTGTTTTCAGTGAAGAATTTAATGTGCCGGTTTTTTCTACAGAAGCACCAGAGCCGGATTTTATAGAAAATGCCACAAGATGGCTTAAAAACGAATTGGCTCAAAGAGTGACAGTTCATGGTGTATTAGTTGATATTTATGGTGTTGGTGTGCTTATTATAGGCGACAGCGGTATTGGCAAAAGCGAAACTGCCCTTGAGCTTATTAAACGTGGTCACAGGCTTGTGGCCGATGATGCCGTTGAGATTAAAAAGCTTTCTTACGATACACTTCAGGGAACTTGTCCTGAGCTTATAAAGCATTTTATAGAAATAAGGGGTATCGGTGTAATAGATGTAAAAGAGCTTTTTGGTGTGGGCTCCGTAAAACAAATTAAAAATATTGAGCTTGTAATTAAGCTTGAGATGTGGGAAAACGGAAAAATTTATTCAAGAATTGGTCTTAATGAAGAATACCATGACATTATGGGTGTAAAAATACCGTCTAATACAATACCGGTAAGACCGGGAAGAAATACAGCTGTTATCTGTGAAGTTGCAGCCATGAATGTAAGGCAGCGGCTTGTGGGTTACAGTGCTGAAGAGATACTTAACGAAAGATTAAAGGCTATGTCGGAAAATAAAGATAACGGAGGTGCGGAATAAATGTATAGACTGGGTGTAAATTTTGATTTGACATATATTACTGCCGGAATTGTAGACGAATCGGGCAAAATACTTATTAAGGAATCTATACCTACACTTAAATACAGAAAATTTGATGAAATAATAAAAGATATGGCGCATCTTTGCATAAGGATAGTTAATAAATACGGACTTGATTTAAATAAGGATATTGAGCTTATAGGTATTGGCTGTTATGGAAGCATTGACTGCCATACAGGAGTTATGATTTACTCCAGTTATTTTGGTTTTAAAAATGCACCTATAGCTGATGAAATGAAAAAATATGTTAATATACCGGTTATTTGTGATAACGATGCCAACTGCTATGCTTTGGCTGAAAGCCGTATAGGCGCTACAAAAGGCTTGAAAAATACAATAATTATTACTATAGGTACGGCCATAAGCGGTGGAATTATTATAGACAACAATATTTATCATGGCTTGGCTTATGGTGCCGGAGAATTTGGACACCATGTAATAGTATTTCGTGGAGAACAGTGTGAATGTGGAAGAAACGGCTGCTGGGCTGCTTACGCTTCTACAAATGCTCTTGTAAGGGATTCAAGAATTATGGCTGTAAGGCATCCTGAAAGCATGCTTTTTAAAATGGTAAACGGGGATATTCGTCTTATGTCTTTCAGAACACCTTTTGAAGCAGCTAAAAAAGGCGATATTTATGCAAAAGAAATAATTGATGAGTATACAAAGTATGTTGCTCTTGGCCTTATAAATGTTGTAAATGTGCTTCAGCCGGAGGCTATTGCCATAGGCGGAAAAATAAGAAAAATAGGCCAGGGATTTATTGATGATGTCAATAAAATAGTTGAAGAAAAAACTTTTGGACAATACGAAGGCGACAAAAGAACAAAGATTTTAATGTGTGACCTTGATTATGATGCCGTTATTATAGGCGCTACTATGCTTAAACACTGATTTTGGAGGCTTTTGCTGATGGATATTTTTGAAATGCTTGTTGATTTGGCGGGTAAAGAGGCTGTTGTTAAAAATGAGCCTATGAAAAATCATACTTCATTTAAAACAGGTGGATGTGCTGATTACTTTATATCACCAAAAGACGGACAAAGTATTATAAAAATAATAGATGCACTTAACAAAAGCAACATAAAGTACTATGTTTTCGGTAACGGCAGCAACATGCTTGTTTCGGACAGGGGAATAGAAGGCGCTGTTATTTATATCGGTGAAAACTTTTCAGATATTAAAATAGAAGATACAAAAATTATAATAGGTGCCGGCACACTTCTTTCGTCGGCTGCAAGTGCTGCACAAAAGGCAGGGCTTTCCGGTTTTGAGTTTGCCTCAGGCATACCGGGAAGCTTTGGTGGAGCAGTATTTATGAATGCCGGAGCTTATGGCGGTGAAATAAAAGACGTTATTGAATGGGTAAATGTTATTGATAATGAGCTTAAAGAAAGAAAGCTGTATAAAGATGAGCTTGAATTGGGATACAGAAACAGTATTTTTCAGAAAAAGAGCTATATTATACTAAACGGCTGCATAAGCTTAAAAAAGGACAACCCAGATGAGATTTTATCACGCATGAATGAGCTTGGCTTAAAACGCAGAGAAAAACAGCCTTTAAACTATCCAAGTGCCGGAAGCACATTTAAAAGACCGGAAGGCTATTTTGCCGGAAAGCTAATTGAAGACAGCGGACTTAAGGGTAAAAGTATAGGCGGTGCACAGGTTTCTGAAAAGC
>CALWSS010000099.1 GCA_944384255.1 uncultured Clostridia bacterium | reverse complement strand
TGTCTATAACATGAGAAGCCTTTTCTGCTTCGCCAATAGCGGCAATAGCAATTCCGGCACCTTTATTTGTAGCGTCACCTACTGCAAATACATTTTCGATATTTGTTCTGAATGTTGTTTCATCGGCTGAAATTGTACCTTTTTTAGTAAGCTCAACACCGTCAAGGCCTTCCGGATTAAGTGTCTGGCCAAGAGCCATAATAAGGCTTGAAACCTTAATTTCTTCCATAGCGCCTTCAATAGGAACAGGTCTTCTTCTGCCGCTGGCCTCAGGCTCACCAAGTTCCATTTTTTGAAGTCTTACGTAATCGATGCTTCCGTCAGCAGCTGATACTATTTCGTCTGGGTTTGTAAGGAATTTGAAAATTACGCCTTCTTCTTCGGCTTCTTTAATTTCTATTTCCTCAGCAGGCATTTCAGCTCTTGTTCTTCTGTAAATACAGTAAACATTTTCAGCGCCAAGTCTTACAGCTGTACGGCATGCGTCCATAGCTGTATTTCCGCCGCCTACAATGGCAATGTCTTTTCCGGCAACTATTTCTTCACCAAGAGCTACTTTTCTAAGGAAGTCTATGCCACCGAATACATTTTTGTTATCTTCGCCTTTAACACCCATTTTTGTACTTGTCCATGCACCTACTGCAAGAAGTACAGCGTCGTAGCTGTTTTTAACATGTTCAAATGTAATGTCACGGCCAAGTTTTACATTATTAATCATCTTAATGCCCATACCGGCAATAAGGTCTATTTCTTTATCAAGTACAGCCTTTGGAAGTCTGTATTCAGGTATACCATATCTGAGCATACCGCCCATTTTTGGCATAGCATCGTAAATAGTAACGTCGTGTCCTTTAGCTCTTAAATGATAAGCTGCTGTAAGTCCGGCAGGACCGCCGCCTATTACGGCTACTGTATGGCCTGTAGCAGGAGCAACTTCAGGCATATAAGGGTCGCCGCTTTCAAGGTCTTTATCACCGATGAAAGCTTTAATATAAGCTATTGATACAGGCTCATCAACAAGGGCTCTGCGGCATGCAGTTTCACATGGATGAGGACAAACACGACCTATTGATGACGGAAGAGGGAATATTCCCTTAATTATTTTTACGGCTTCTTTATACTGACCGTTGGCAACCATGCCTACATAACCCTGACAGTCTGTTCCGGCTGGACAGTTAAGAGCACACGGTGGACGGCAGTCGCCTGTATGGTCGCTTAAAAGCAGTTCCAAAGCAGTTTTTCTTGAGTCAATTACTCTTTTTGATTTTGTATTAATAACCATGCCGTCAGAAATTGTTGTTGCACATGCACGAAGGAGCTTTGGATTTCCTTCAGCCTCAACAACACAAAGTCCGCAGGCACCGTAAATTTCTACTCTTTTATCATAGCAAAGGGTAGGTATGTCTATGCCGTTTTCTTTAGCCACTTCCAAAATGGTCTGTCCGGCGTAGCCTGTTACCTCTTTGCCGTTTATATTAAGTCTTAATTTTTCAGCCACGTTTTATACCCTCCCTTAGTCTACTTTTACTGCACCGAAGCGGCATACAGTATTACATTTTCCGCATTTAACGCACTTAGCCGGGTCAATAACATGAGGCTCTTTAACTTTGCCTTCAATAGCACCGGCAGGACAGTTTTTAGCGCAGAGTGTACAGCCTTTACATTTATCAGCTTCAATTGAGTATGTTACAAGTGCCTGACACTGGTGAGCTGTACATTTGTGGTTATAAATGTGGTCTTCATACTCGTTTCTGAAATATTTAATTGTTGTAAGAACCGGGTTAGGCGCTGTTTGGCCAAGACCACAGAGAGCTGAGGATTTAATCTGGTTTGCCAAATCTTCAAGAAGCTCAATATCGCCGTCTTTACCTTTGCCTTCCGTAATTCTTGTAAGTATTTCAAGCATACGTTTTGTACCTAAACGGCATGGAACGCATTTACCGCAGGATTCTTTGCATGTAAAGTCAAGGAAGAACCTTGCCATATCAACCATACATGTAGTTTCGTCCATAACAACCATACCGCCGGAACCCATTATGGCACCTGTTGCGGCAAGAGTTTTGTAGTCAATAAGTGTATCTATAAGTTCAGCAGGTATACATCCGCCTGAAGGACCGCCCATCTGTACGGCTTTGAATTTTCTGTCTTCTTTAATTCCGCCGCCTACGCCATAAATAACGTCACGTATTTTGGCACCCATAGGAATTTCAACAAGACCGCCGTTTTTAACTTTACCTGTAAGAGCGAATACCTTTGTGCCTTTGCTGTTAGGAGTACCCATAGCGGCAAATTTTTCTCCACCGTTTACTATAATCCATGGTACATTGGCATAAGTTTCTACGTTATTAATGTTGGAAGGCTTCTGCCAGTAGCCTTTTTGAGCAGGGAAAGGAGGTTTAAGTCTTGGCATGCCTCTTTCGCCTTCAAGTGAAGCAATAAGTGCTGTTTCCTCACCACATACAAAAGCTCCGGCACCGGCTTTAATTCTTATATCAAATGAAAAATCAGAACCGAATATGTTTTTGCCTAAGAAGCCTTTTTCTCTTGCCTGATTAATGGCATTTGTAAGTCTTACAATAGCAAGAGGGTACTCGGCACGAACATAAACAATACCTTCGTCGGAACCCATAGCATAAGCACCTACAAGCATACCTTCTATTACAGAGTTAGGGTCGCCTTCAATAACGGCTCTGTCCATAAATGCACCTGGGTCGCCTTCGTCGGCATTACAGATTGTATATTTCTTTGTTCCGGGAGCACTTCTTGCAGCATTCCATTTGAACCATGTTGGGAAGCCTGCACCACCACGGCCTGCAAGACCTGAAACCTTAATTATATCAATTACCTGTTCAGGTTTAAGCTCTTTAACGCATTTTTCTATGGCTTTATATCCGCCTTTAGCTATGTAATCGTTTATATCTTCAGGATTAATAATACCGCAGTTTCTTAAAGCAATTCTTGTCTGGCTTTCAAGTCTTTGCTTATCCTCAGCAGGTATAAGGTATTTTTCACAAACGGCACCGTTTACTTCGCTGTCAATAATTTCTTTAATGGCGTCGGCTGTTACTTTAACATAAGTGATTTTTTCTCCGTTATCCCTTATTACATCTACTATAGGTTCAAGGTAGCACATACCTATGCAGCCTGTAACGCCAACAGGTACATTAAGGCCTTTTTCGTTAATGTAACTAACGGCTGAATCTGAAACCTTGTCTGCTCCGGCAGCAATACCGCAGCTTCCTTTACCAATAACTAATCTCATTTGCTTTCAGCCTCCTTTGCCCTTATATCTGCCAATATCTGTTTTGCTTTATCCGGTGTAAGGGTACCGTAAGCTTCTCCGTTAATCATCATAACAGGTGAAAGTGAACAGCAGCCAAGACAAGCTACGCTTTTAATTGAAAAAAGTCCGTCTGGTGTTGTCTGTCCGTCTTTAATTTCCAGATATTCTTCAATAGCGGCCTGAACAGCCTCTGAACCGTTAACATGACAAGCTGTTCCCTGGCAAATCATTATAAGATATTTGCCTATAGGTTCAAGCCTGAACTGAGCGTAAAATGTAGCTACACCAAGAATTTTAGCGGCCTTAATGCCTGTTCTAAGAGCTATGTAATTTAAAAGCTCTACAGGAAGATAACCGTATATATCCTGTGCATGCTGCAAAATAGTTATAAGGCTGCCTTTAACCGAGGCATATTCTTTAAGTGTAGGCTCAAGAAGAGTGGTGTCTATTCCGTCTTTTTTGAGAACTTCAGCCTCTGCTTCAGCACATTTGCAGATTTCACTCATTTTTTAACATCTCCTTATTAAATATAGTTTGGGCTATAAGTTATCCGGCTGCGTTTATTGATTGTTAAATGATGCACATAAAAAAACAAAACCGGAAAACAAAAGCATAAGCTTTCAATGCTTTATATTTCCGCTTGTGGTATGTAATCATAAGTAATTAAATTACGAAAATATAAATAATTATTCATTGAACGTTCACTTATCAATTTTAACATATAGAACGCTTGTAATCAATTACAATAACAGTTTAAAACTGCACATTTTTATATACATTTATGTTAAAAACACATTATAAAACGCATGTAAAATTTGTATCAATTTACATGCGTTGTACTGTAATGCCGAACACTATGAAATTATTAACTAATTAATATGCATTTCAGTCAGTGAATAAAACGGAAAAAAATTATTCCTGAAGGGCTTCCCATTTTTCATAAAGCTCGTTAAGATGTGTTTCAAGCTCTGTTTTTTCGTCAAATATTTCACGGGCTTTATCGGCATTTGTGGCTATTTCAGGCAAGCAAAGCTGTTCTTCAAGCTGCTGAATTTTTTCTTCTGTTTCTTCTATTTCAGTTTCAGTTTTCTTTATTTGGTTTTTCAGTTTTCTCTCTTTTGCCTGCTGTTCTTTTTGAGCCTGATAGCTTAGCTTAGTTTCCGAAACTGTTTTTACTTCGGCAACAGTTTCTTTTTGACTGAATAATTCTTCTTCTCTTTTAGCAGTGTTTTTCTTTTCTATATAATAATCGTAATTTCCTAAATATTCTGTAATACCTTCTTTTGACATTTCCAGAACTTTCAGAGCCGTTTTATTTATAAAATATCTGTCGTGAGATACATATAAAACAGTTCCTTCGTAATTATTTATGGCACTTTCCAAAATTTCTTTTGAGTAAATATCCAAATGGTTTGTAGGCTCGTCCAGTATAAGAAAGTTGGCCTTTGAAAGCATTATTTTGGCAAGGGATACACGGCCTTTTTCACCGCCGCTTAATGATGAAATAACTTTAAAAACATCATCGCCTGTAAATACAAAAGCTGCCAGAACACTGCGTATTTCTCCGTTTGTCATATCCGGATATGTGTCGGATATTTCCTGAAAAATAGTTTTGCTTTCATCAAAGTTGTGCTGTTCCTGGTCGTAGTATCCAATATTTACATTGGTTCCGAATCTTATTTCACCTGATGACTTTTGTGCTTTTCCCAAAAGAATTTTAAGCAGTGTACTTTTGCCTATTCCGTTAGGCCCAACAATGGCTGTTTTGTCGCCTCGTTTAATGTCTATGTTCAAATTTTCAAAAAGTGTAGTGTTGTCAAAAGACTTGCTCAAACCTTCAGCATGAAGTACATCATTTCCGCTCGTTATTTTAGGTGTAAGCTTAAGACGCATTTTTTCCGGAAGGTTTTCCGGTTTATCAACAAGCACCGTTTTGTCCAGCTGTTTTTGACGGCTTTCGGCACGCTTAATTGATTTTTCTCTGTTGAAAGATTTAAGCTTTGCTATAACTTCTTCCTGTCTTTTAATTTCTCTTTGCTGCTGAATATAGTGATGTTCTTCAATCTGACGGTTTATCTCTTTGTTTTTGGCATAGAATGAATAATTGCCTTCATAAACATGAGATTTTTTATTCTCTATTTCTATTGTTTTTGTAACTATTTTATCAAGAAAATATCTGTCATGAGAAATTATAATAACTGCACCGGAGTAAGTCTTAAGAAAATCCTCAAGCCAAGTTACGGATTCTATATCCAAATGGTTTGTAGGCTCGTCCAAAAGGAGTAAATCCGGGTTTGAAAGAAGCAGGCTTCCTAAGTAAACACGTGTTTTTTGTCCGCCGGAAAGCGAATTTACCGGTCTTTCAAAATCTTCCTCACTAAAACCAAGGCCTTTAAGTACGCCTTTTATACGGCTTTTGTAGCTGTAGCCGTCCATAAGCTCAAACTGGTACTGAAGGTCAGAATATTTTTTCATGTATTCTTCAAGCTCTTCACCTTTTAAAGAGCTCATTTTCTGTTCCATCTGCCTTAATTCGTTTTCTGTTTCAATAAGATTTTTAAAAACAGAGAGCATTTCATTATATATTGTATTATCCGAATTAGGCATTGCATTTTGTTTAAGATAGCCAAGGGATATGTCTTTTTTAATATAAACATCTCCGTCATCGTGAGAGCTTTCCCCAGTAATTATTTTAAATAATGTTGTTTTGCCGGCACCGTTTACGCCTACTATGGCGGCCTTTTCTTTTTCTTCTAAATTAAAAGTAATTTTTTCCAATATAACATCAGTGCCGAAGCTTTTGCTTACGCCGCTAAGTGATAATATCATAGTTAACTGCCTTTCTTTATTTTAATTATATTTTAACAATATATATAATAATGTAAGTATTATTTCAATGATACCAGAATTCATAGATAAATAAAAGACTAAACATTGACAATA
>CALWSS010000098.1 GCA_944384255.1 uncultured Clostridia bacterium | reverse complement strand
GTTTAACCGTATTGTGCCTTTAAAGAGCTCTTTTAAAGCAAAGTAACTCCTTTTTTCGGAGGTGAAATATATGAGCTATTGCCCTTTTTGCGGCAGAAAACTTGACTCAAAAGGGAACTGCCAAAGCTGTGGCTATACTTCTTCACCTAATAACGATGAGATACTGGGTGAGGCAGTTGAAAAAGAATCTAAAATAATAGACGACAACAGAGTATATAATAATTCCGGAAATTCACAGAACTATTCCGGCGGTCAGAACGATGCAGAACAGTTTTTCAGGCAGGCGGAAGATTATTTTACAAAAGATTTGAATGTATGGCTTAAAGTGCTTTTTGTAATTCTGTCCTTTGTAAATGTGTTTTTGGGCTTTATTATAGCCATTATACTTTTAACAAGCCAGTACCCAAGGTATAAAAGCTTTGGTATAAAGCTTTTGTTGCTTTGTGTTGTACTGCTTATTGTAAGTTTTATATTAGGTGCTTTTAATTTAATGATAGGTATTATTTTTGCCGGACTCAGGCAGATAACGGGATAAAATCAGGCGGTGTTTAATTTGGATAAAAACGAAATGCGAAAGGCTTTTTTAAAACGCAGAAGCCAGATGACAAAAGAAGAAAGACAGGAAAAAAGCCGTATTATAACAGATAAAATTTTAAATTTGGATATATACAAAAAAGCCGAATGGGTTTTTTGCTATATAGATATGTCATCAGAAGTGATTACTACTGATTTTATAAATATTGCCTGGAAAGACGGCAAAAGAGTAGCTGTGCCTGTAGCCAAAAAAGACAGGTTTATGTATTTTGTTGAAATTACATCTTTTAACGGTATGAAACGCTCTTCATTAGGCGTTATGGAGCCGGAAATTGGACCTGAAAAGCAGGTTATACCAAGTGATAACGACATTATGATAGTGCCGGGAAGTATGTTTGACATTAACAAAAACAGATGCGGCTATGGCGGCGGATATTATGACACTTATACCGAAAAGTATAATGTAAAAAATACCGTTGGAGTATGCTTTGATATTCAGCTTGCCCAAAGCATACCTGTTGAAAGTTTTGACAGGCCTCTTTGTGCTGTATTAACTGAAAACAGAACTATTATGTAATTTTATGCCCTCCGTTTAAGCCGGAGGGTATTTTTTAAAGGTGGTATATATGAAAAAACAGACTAACTGTGAAAGCTGTATGAATTATTTTTATGATGAGGAATGTGGATATTATGTTTGCCTTGTAAATCTTGATGAAGACGAAATGGTAAAATTTATGTCGTCATCTTTTTATAATTGTCCGTATTATCAGCTGTATGATGAGTACAAAATAGTAAAAAAACAAATGTAAATTTACTGTTAATTTATGGTGCAAAATATTGTACTTAATATAGTTTTATTATAAAATTAATTGTGCTTAAGACAAAGACCTTGTTAAATTGAGAAAGGACGGATAATTATGATTGAAAACAACCAAGGTGATAACAAACCCAAGAAATCCATTATATACTATTATTTTATAATACTTGTAGCAGTAATGCTTTTAAATGCTCTGTTTTTCCCTTCTGTTATGGAAGCAAGAGTTAAAGAAGTAGGCTACAGCGATTTCATTACAATGGTTGATGACAACAAAGTAACAGAAGTTGTTATGGACTCTGCTAAGCAGGAAATAGTATTTTCGGCTACTGACGAAAACGGGGATACAGCTTACTATAAAACAGGTGTTTTCCCGGATGACAGCCTTATGCAGAGGCTTACAGACCATAATGTCAAATATGGCTCAGAAACAGTAAAACAAAACAGCTCACTTTTAAATGTAATACTCACATGGCTGTTGCCTTTAGTTATATTTATAGGAATAGGACAGTTGCTTTCTAAAATGATGATGAAAAAAATGGGCGGCGGTCCTGCTATGACATTTGGCAAGGCCAATGCCAAAATATATGCCGAAACCGAAACAGGAGTTACATTTGATGATGTAGCAGGAGAAGAAGAATCAAAAGATGCACTTACGGAAATAGTTGATTTCCTGCATAATCCGGATAAATATGCTAAAATAGGTGCCAAACTGCCTAAAGGTGCACTTCTTGTAGGCCCTCCGGGAACAGGTAAAACACTTTTGGCAAAGGCCGTAGCCGGTGAAGCCAAAGTGCCGTTTTTCTCAATTTCCGGCTCTGAATTTGTTGAAATGTTCGTTGGTATGGGTGCCGCAAAGGTACGTGACCTTTTTAAACAGGCTAATGAAAAAGCGCCGTGTATTGTGTTTATAGATGAGATTGATACCATAGGTAAAAAACGTGACAGCGGAAGCGGTTTAGGCGGCAACGATGAGCGTGAACAGACATTAAACCAGCTTCTTACTGAAATGGACGGTTTCGATGGCAGAAAAGGCGTTGTTATACTGGCGGCTACCAACAGACCTGAAAGCCTTGACCCGGCACTTTTAAGACCGGGACGTTTTGACAGAAGAATACCTGTTGAGCTTCCGGACTTAAACGGACGAGAGGCTATATTAAAAGTACATGCCAAAGACGTTAAAATGGACAGCGATATTGATTTTGGAGCAATAGCAAGAGCTACATCGGGAGCTTCCGGTGCCGAGCTTGCCAATATTGTAAATGAAGCGGCTTTAAGAGCTGTAAGAATGGGCAGAAATATTGTAAAACAGGAAGACTTGGAAGAAAGCGTTGAAACAGTTATAGCCGGATACCAGAGAAAGAATGCTGTTTTATCTCCTTACGAAAAGAAGGTTGTGGCTTATCACGAAATCGGTCATGCCCTTGTGGCGGCTAAACAGAGTAATTCGGCACCTGTTACTAAAATTACAATTATACCACGTACTTCCGGCGCTTTAGGCTATACAATGCAGGTTGAGCAGGGTGAGAAATATCTTATGAGCAAGGAAGAAGCTCAAAACAAAATTGCTACCCTTACCGGCGGCCGTTCTGCTGAGGAACTTATATTTAACACCATTACAACAGGAGCTTCAAACGATATAGAACAGGCCACAAAGCTTGCAAGAGCCATGATTACACGTTATGGCATGAGCCGTGAGTTTGACATGGTAGCTCTTGAAACAGTAAATAACCAGTATTTGGGCGGAGATACTTCCCTTGCATGTTCGGCTGAAACATCTTCTTTAATAGATAAAGAAGTTGTTGCTACAGTTAAGGCAGGACATGAAAAGGCAATTTCTATACTCCGTGAGAACATGGATAAACTCCATGAACTGGCTTCTTATCTTCTTGAAAAAGAAACAATAACAGGTGAGGAGTTTATGGAAATACTCAATAAATAATATATAAAAAAGGCACAGCTTAAGCTGTGTCTTTTTATATTCTCTGGCAGAATAACCCGTGACGGTTGCAGTACCAGTAAAGTATTCCACGGCCTCGTGGCATAAAACGAGCATGGGCTGTGCCTTCGGGATAAAGCTTTACTATTTCAAAGCGGTCTGATGTGCTGTAAGCAACAAAAGAAATATAATGCTGTTTCGTCATTTCATGGTTTATTGTTATATAGTGTTCACCGTCTATTTTTTCGCATATAACGCTGTGTTCATCATCCGGGTTTTCACATTCAAGGGGAGGGAGGGTTATTCCACAGCATGAAATAAGAGCTTTCCCTGTTGAGTGGAATATATTGCCACATACTGGGCAGACATATAAAGACGAACGTGAAATGTTTGCCGAGCGGTTTGTGTTTGTAATTTTTTCTCCTGAAAACAGCTCAGGCACCGATATTTGCAGGGCTTTTGCCAAAGGCTCAATAAGTGTAATATCCGGAAGGCCTTTTCCGGTATCACATAGTTAAAGATATTGGTGTCATTCAATCAATCTTGCCGATAAAGCGGTAGAAGATTTCTACCTCCTGTTCCCTGCTTCCGTCCTCACCTTTGACCGCTTCATGGACAACGATTTT
>CALWSS010000097.1 GCA_944384255.1 uncultured Clostridia bacterium | reverse complement strand
CGGATTCTAAATGGGAGTTGGAAAACAACAACTTAATTATAAAAGTTCGTGACAACATGTCTTTTTACATGAACGCTAAAAAGGCAGACAGGCTTATTGAAAAAAAGCTGAAAGATGAAAACGGCATTGAAATAAGAGTTCTTTTTAAAGACCAGAAACTTTCAAAAGAAGAAGAAACTCAAAGAATAATAGAAAAACAAACTGTTGAAGCCGACATGTTCAGAAAATTCAGCACAGAAAAGGCAGAAAACGAAAATGCTAAACAGGAAGAAATAACAGAAAAAGTAAATAAAAAGTTATCAGACGGAATACTTCTTGGCCGCGAGATAAGCGGAAATGCAGTTAAAATTTCCGAAACACGTTCAGAAGGCGAAAAGGTTATAATTGAAGGTTCTGTATTTAATATGGAAACAAGAGAAATAAAAGGCGGAAGGCTTATAGTTTCCTTTGATATAACTGATTTTACTGATTCAACAACAGTTAAGTTTTTTATTTCACAAAAAGAATTTACCGACGAATTAAAGAGCAACTTTAAAGACGGAAAATATGTAAAAGTAAAAGGCGAAGTACAGTACGATAAATATGCTCGTGAAATTAATATTATGGCAAAAGATATATCCATAGGCAGTGAGCCACCTCAAAGAATGGATAATGCCGAAGAAAAACGAGTTGAACTTCACTTACATACACAAATGAGCCGTATGGACGGAATTACAACGGCTAAGGAATATATAAACAGAGCATTAAAGTGGGGACATAAAGCTATTGCCATTACAGACCATGGTGTTGTTCAGGCTTTTCCTGAAGCTATGGAAACGGCAAGAGGCAAGGATATTAAAGTTATATATGGTGTTGAGGCCTATTTAATAGATGACTTGGGCTCAGCTGTTACTATGCCGAGAGGTCAGCTTTTAGATGATGAATTTACTGTTTTTGATATAGAAACAACAGGACTTTCAAGGGAAAAAGATAAAATTACAGAAATTGGTGCTGTTAAAATTAAAGACGGTAAAATAATTGATAAATTCAGTACATTTGTTAACCCTGAAATGCCTATTTCAGAAGAAATAACAAAGCTTACAGGCATTACTAACGAAATGGTAAAAGATGCACCTACTATTAAAGAAGTTTTGCCGGAATTTATGAAGTTTTTCTCAAATGGTATTTTGGTAGCTCATAATGCGTCTTTTGATACAGGATTTATACGTAAAGCCGCTGAGGTTTACGGCTATGGTGATATAGACAACACTGTTATAGATACTTTAGAGCTTGCCAGAACTCTTTTAAAAGATTTGAAAAAACACAAATTGGATATGGTTTGTGAAAGGCTTGGTGTAAGTCTTAACGGACACCACAGAGCAGTAAATGATGCTCAGGCAACGGCAGAAGTATTTATTAAGTTTATAGACATGCTTGCAGAAAAGAATATTATAAATGTTGATGATATTAATGTTCTTTGCTCAGGTGTAATTAATTACAACAAACTTAAGCCATACCATGCAATTATACTTGTTAAGAATTATACAGGTTTAAGAAATCTTTATGAGCTTATATCTGTTTCACATTTGGAATATTATCATAAACGGCCGAGAATACCTAAAAGTCAGCTTATGAAGCACAAAGAAGGCTTGATTTTAGGCAGTGCCTGTGAAGCCGGTGAGCTTTACAGGGCGCTTCTTGATGATAAGCCGAAAGGAGTTATTGAGGAAATAGTTAATTTTTACGATTACCTCGAAATACAGCCTTTGGGAAACAATAAGTTTATGATTAATTCACCTAAAATTGAAAGTGTAAACTCTTTAGATGACATTAAGGCATACAACAAAAAAATTGTTGAATTGGCTCAAACACACAATAAGCTCTGTGTGGCAACATGTGATGTGCATTTTATAGACCCAAAAGATTCTGACTACAGAAAAATAATAATGAATGCCGAAGGCTTTTCCGACGCAGACAATCAGCCGCCGTTATATTTAAGAACAACCGAAGAAATGCTTGATGAATTTGATTATTTGGGTTATGAAAAGGCTTATGAGGTTGTTGTTAAAAATACAAACTTAATTGCTGATATGATTGAGGACATAAAGCCTATACCTGACGGCACATTTCCGCCGCATTTTGACGGTGCCGATGAAGATTTAAGACGTATTACAACAAACAGAGCTATTGAGCTTTACGGTGACCCGTTGCCGGAAATAGTTGAAAAACGACTTAACAGAGAGCTTAACTCTATTATTTCTAATGGATATGCTGTGTTGTACATAATAGCTCAAAAACTTGTTTGGAACAGTGTTGAGCACGGATACCTTGTCGGCTCACGTGGTTCTGTTGGCTCTTCATTTGTTGCCAATATGGCAGGTATAACAGAAGTTAACTCTTTGCAGCCGCATTATCTTTGCCCTGAGTGCAAATATTCGGACTTTGACAGCGAAGTTGTACAGAAATTTGTTCAGGAAGGCGGAAGCGGTTTTGATATGCCGGACGCTATATGCCCGAGATGTGGACATAAGTTAAGAAAAGAAGGCCATAATATACCTTTTGAAACTTTCCTTGGTTTTGAAGGCGACAAAGAGCCGGACATTGACCTTAACTTTTCCGGTGAGTATCAGCAGCAGGCACATGCCTACACTGAAGAGCTTTTTGGCAAAGGAAAGGTTTTTAAAGCCGGTACAATAAGTACACTTGCAGACAAAACGGCTTATGGATATGTACTTAAATATCTTGAAGGACATAACAAAACAGCACATAATGCCGAAATAGCCCGGCTTGCAAAGGGCTGTACCGGTGTAAAGCGTACCACAGGCCAGCACCCGGGTGGGCTTATGATTGTACCTACTGACCATGATATATGTGAATTTTGTCCTGTTCAAAGACCGGCTGACGATGTAACAAGTAATGTAACTACAACACATTTTGATTATCATTCCATAAGCGGAAGGCTTTTAAAGCTTGACTTACTGGGCCATGATGATCCTACGGTTATAAGAATGCTTTACGATTTAACAGGTGTTAATCCTCAGCTTGTAGAATTGGGCGATGAGGCTACAATGTCCCTTTTTGAGTCGCCTAAAGCTTTAGGAGTAACACCGGAACAGATAGACTGCCAGACAGGAACTCTTGGTATACCGGAGTTTGGAACTAAGTTTGTTAGGGGTATGCTTTTGGATACAAAGCCTAAAAACTTTTCCGACCTTTTAAGAATTTCTGGGCTTTCTCATGGTACTGATGTTTGGCTGGGTAATGCTCAGGAGCTTATTGAAAACGGCACAATAACTCTTAAAGAAACAATTTCTACCCGTGACAGTATTATGATTTATCTTATAAACAAGGGTCTTCCTAATAAAGCTTCGTTTAAGATAATGGAAAAAGTACGTAAAGGTAAAGGCCTTACAGACGAGGATATAGCTTTAATGAAAGAGCATAATGTGCCGCAGTGGTACATAGATTCTTGCCTTAAAATAAAGTATATGTTCCCTAAAGCCCATGCGGCAGCCTATGTTATGATGGCTTTTAGAATAGCATATTTTAAAATAAATTATCCTTTAGCTTATTATGCGTCGTATTTTACAGTCAGGGCATGCGATGATTTTGATTATTCCTGCATGTGCCTTGGTGAAGAAACAGCAAGACAAGCTGTAAAAGAAATACACGATAAAGGCAACGACGCCACAACAAAAGACAAAAATAAGCTTACAGTATTGGAAACAGTTGTAGAGTTTTATGCAAGAGGATTTAAGTTCTATCCTATAGACCTTTATAAATCTGACGCTAAAAGCTTTAAAATAGAAGCTGGCGGACTTATACCGCCTTTTAACTCTTTGCAGGGTCTTGGTCTTACTGCTGCTCAAGGTATAGTAGATGGCAGGGATAAAGGCGGAGAGTTTACAACTATTGAGGACTTTAAAGAGAGAACGGGAATAGGCAAAACACTTATAGAGCTGTTAAAAGAAAATAATGTATTAAAAGGAATACCTGAAACAAACCAGATTTCACTTTTTAATTTATAATTTATGACCTTCTGTATTACTAATGGTTTATTACCATGTGTTTAATACAGAAGGTCTTTTTTTGTATAATTTATATTTAATTAATCAGAAAGTATCTAAGTAAGTTATAAATATTATTTGGCTATAACAGGTTATAAAGCAGTAAAAATTTTATTTAAAACACTATACTAATTACTATTTTAAAACAAATAATATACAAAATAGAAAAGATAAGCTGTATTTTTACATCTGCCAAAAATTAATAATTTAATCATTTTTAACACGAAGTTCATAAATAATTCAAAATTGGATACTATAATCTTTTTCAGAAAGTAAATAATACATAAACACCTAATAGGAGGTAAAAATTATGTTTGACGATAAAGAAAATAACTATAATGAAAATAATAATGATTCTAATAATTCATCATCTTTTTCAGGTAATATTGAGGCTGAAAATCATTTCTATGATGATTATAAAAAACCGGAAGAAACAAATGAAACTATACATGAGCAAACTGCAAGCAGTCAATCACAGCAGGAGAGTGCAACAAATCAAAATGCTTTCAGTTCCCAAACAGATAAAACAGAGAATAAATCATCAGATGAGTTCATAAGAAGAGAAGAAAACACAAATGAAAATAGACATCAGCAAAGGGCACCTTATGAACCAATAAAAGACAATTATTACAGGGAAACTGTAAAAAAGAAAAAAGGTTCTTTTAAGAAAGTAATAGCTGCTTGTGTTGTTGTCAGTCTTTTTGGCGGTACTGGAATTGGTGCAGGTTATGCAGCTGTAAAAAGCTTTATAGATTCTAAATATAGTGCATACACTGTAGATACAGGCTCTTTGCCTGAAGTTCAGAAAACAGACGGAGATTCATCAGTTACAAAGGGTAATGCAAATCAGTTGCTGTCAACTGCTTCTTCAGATGATGCCGTAGCTGTTATAAACGAAGTTTATCCTTCTATTGTAAATATAACAATAAACGTTTCCGGAACAGCTATGTATTATGGAATGACAATTCCTTATGAAAGCCAAGGCGCCGGCTCAGGTGTTATATTCGATGAAGATGATCAGTACGTTTATATTGTAACTAACGACCATGTTGTAGATGAAGCTAATTCAATAAGTATTTCTGTTACAGGCATTGAAAATATAAGTGCCGAAATAGTAGGTACTGACTCATCAAACGATATAGCCGTAATTAAAGTTCTTAAGAGTGATTTGGAAGCTGCCAATGTTGATTATAAAGTAGCTAAATTTGGCGATTCCGATAAATTAAATGTTGGCCAAAGCGTTATAGCTATAGGTAATGCTCTTGGTGAAGGAAAGAGTGCAACAGGCGGCATGATTAGTGTACTTAACAAATCTCTTGAGCTTGAAGGAAAACACCTCACTGTAATACAGACAAGTGCTCCTATTAACCCTGGTAACAGTGGCGGTGCCCTTGTTAACTATGACGGAGAAGTTATTGGTATTAACACAGCAAAAACAGATACAACAGTTGCCGAAGGCATGGGTTATGCAATACCAAGCAATACAGTAAAAGAAATTATGCAGAAGCTTGAAACAGAAGGAACACAGCCTAAACCTTATATAGGCATTATGGGTTCTGATATAACAGATGAGGTTTCTCAGCTTTATAAACTTCCGGTTGGTGTTCTTGTAAGACAGGTTATTGAAGGCAGCCCGGCAGCATCCAGTGGTCTTCAGGAAGGCGATATTATAACAGCTATAGATGATAAGAGTGTTATGAATATGGACGACCTTACTGAAGAAATATCAAATTATGAGGTAGGAACAACAGTCAGTCTTAATGTAGTTAGAGGAAATCAGGCAGTTACAATAACACTTACAATAGCTGATGCAAATAATGTATCAAATGAATAAATAATGCACAAAAACCGCTATGCTAAAAACATAGCGGTTTTTTATTGATATTTTATAAGATATATTATAAGATTGTTTTATAAATAATGACTAAAATGAAAGGTGGAGTGCTATGCCAAAAGTTCTTTCGGAAATGATAGCAGATGATATACTTTACATGATTAATGTAGAAAAAAGATTCAGTGATACAATGAAACTGCCTAATGAAAATGATTTTGCCAAAGAACTTAACGTTAACAGGGCGACATTAAGAGAAGCCATAAGAATTTTAGTTACAAACGGTGTTCTGGAAATTAGGCGAGGTGTAGGAACATTTATTAAGGAAAATGCGTCAGGACTTAAAAACGATTATGATATTATTACATCAGACTGTGAAAATATTGATATTCAGGATTTATACGAGATGAGAATAGTTTTTGAGCCGGAAGCTGCTTTTTTTGCTACTCAAAGGGCTACAGAAACCGAAATGAAAAATATACTTCATTATGGTGAGTTAGTCGAAAAAAAATTAATAGAAAATACTGAAAGGACAACGGAAGAACTTAATTTCCACAGAGCAATAGCAAAGGCTACACATAACATGTATATGAATAAGCTAATGCCAATGCTTTTGAGAATGATATATATTTCCGTAAAAGTAACACGTCATAACACAGAATTAAGAATTGAAACAATTCGTGACCACAGGCTAATTATGGATTTTATGAGACAAAGAGATGCAGAAGGTGCTAAAACAGCCATGCGTCTGCACATGCTTCATGCTGTTAGGCTTATGGAAAATAACGTAGAAAATATTAAAAGCATAAAATTATAAGTTAATAATATAAGTTGTTCAACAACATATTGACATCGAACAATTATAAGTTTATAATATCGATATTGTAATTTAAGGAAACAGGTAATTATTAAATTGTTTAGGAGGGATACTATGGCATTTTATTCACAGGCTCTTCCAAGTTATACTGTCGGCGATACTGCTTATGAGGACATTCCTCGTGTGTGTGAACCGTATGGTTCAACTGCCGTTGTTATAGGCGGAAAACGTGCTATGGCAGCAGCAAGAGACTATTTTTTAGACGCTCTTAAGGATTCTAAAATTAAGGTGCTTGATTTTGTTTGGTATGGCGGAGAGGCATCATTTGAAAACGGTGATGCACTTATAGAAAATCCAGCTGTACAGCAGGCAGACATGATTTTTTCAATGGGTGGCGGAAAGTGCGTTGACTGTGTTAAATATGTCTGCTACAAATTGAACAAACCTCTCTTTGCGCTTCCGACTATTGCTGGTACATGTGCTCCTGTTTCATCAGTTGCTGTTATGTATTATCCTAACGGTGTTATGAAGGAAACATACCAATTCTCTCATACACCGCCTAAACATGTATTTATAAATACAAGAGTTATTGCTGAAGCACCGGATGTTTATTTATGGACTGGTATGGGAGATACCATGGCTAAGCATTTTGAAACAACTTTGGCCGCTCGAGGCAGAGATTTGGCTCATGGCGATGCTTTTGGAGTAGCTGCCGGAATACAGTGCTATAAACCACTTGTTAAATATGGTGCAAAAGCTCTTGAGGACTGCAAAAATAACAATCCGTCTTTTGAAGTAGAGCAGATTTGTCTTTGCAACCTTGTAACAACAGGCATGGTTTCAAACTTTATAGATTTTTCACTTAACAGCTGTATTGCACACTCTCTTTTCTATGGATTTACTGTTTTGCCGCAGATAGAGAAAAATCATCTTCATGGAGAAGTAGTTTCTTACGGTGTACTCGTTCAGCTTATATATGACGGACAGTATGATAAGCTTGATGAGCTTTATCCATTTTATAAATCAGTTAAACTGCCTACAAAGCTTGCCGATATTGAAGTTAAGTATGAAGAATTAGGCCCTGTAATTGATAAAACCCTTGAGGTTAGGGACATTAAAAATGCACCTTATGAAGTTACAGCCCAAAAGCTTCTTGACTCTATTGCTGAGCTTGAGGAATATAATAAAACTCATTGATTTTTTTAATAGGAGGTTGGGGAATGAGAAAGATAACTGTACCAGAAATCAGAGCAACAAAAACAAACGGAAGAAAGATTTGTCTTATAACATGTTATGACTATACATCAGCTACAATAGTTGAAAAAAGTGATATTGAAATGATACTTATAGGTGACTCCCTTGGAATGACAATGCTTGGTTATGAGGGAACAATAGGTGTAACACCTGATGATATTATCCATCATGGAAAAGCTGTAAGAAGAGGAGCTCCTACTACATTTATTATTGGTGACATGCCTTTTGGCTATTACAATGAGTCAGTTGAACAGGGCATACATACTGCTAACAGATTTATGAGAGAAATAAACTGTGATGCAATTAAGCTTGAAGGCGGCAGACGCTCAGCTGCTGTTGTTAAAGGCATTGTTGAAGCTGGTATTCCTGTATGTGGACATATT
>CALWSS010000096.1 GCA_944384255.1 uncultured Clostridia bacterium | reverse complement strand
TACGCTGATAGTATAAAAAATCAAATATAATTTAATATATTTTTATTAGATTTTTATTAAATATCTATATTAAAGACCGAATCTATACACAGATTCGGTTTTTTTAGTGTACTTTTTATTAAAAATATTGTAAAATTATATCATAAATAATTATTTATTATTTTATAGCAAGGGGTTTTGTGGAATGAGAAAGTATCAGGCTTTTTTAAAAGTTGTAGAGTGCGGCAGTTTTACAGGGGCTGCCGATGAACTTAATTATACACAATCGGCTGTGAGCCAAATGATAATTTCACTTGAAAAAGAATTAAACACAACATTGTTTATACGTTCCAAGTACGGTTTACAGCTTACATACGAAGGCGAACAAATGCTGCCGTTTATTGTTGAACTGGTGGATTCTTTTAAAAATATGAATGAAAAGGCTCAGGCATTAAACGGATTGCAGACAGGTATAATAAGAATAGCCACATTCGGTACTTTCGCTTGTGCTGTACTGCCGCATGTACTGAAAAAATTCAGCAGTGATTATCCGAATATTATACTTGAAACACGTCAGGGACATTATCGTGAGATAGAGCACTGGGTGGGAAAGGATATGGTTGATTTTGGAATTACAAACACCAATGATATAAAGAATTTTCAGTCAATGCCGCTTTTCTTAGACCCGTTTTTTGTTGTAACATCTAAAAATCATAAATACAGCAGTGTGGATTATCTTAAACCTGAGCAGATAAAAGAGGAACCTTTTGTATCCCTTGATGAAGACAGAGATATGGAGGTTTTAAATGTACTGCGTTCAATGAATGTTGACTTAAATGTAATTTGCCGTTTGGCGGATTACAACAGTGTTCAGGCAATGGTTGAAAACGGGCTTGGCATATCTATTGTGCCTAAATTAGCATCTATAGCCGGCAGATTTAATGTAAAAAAAATACATCTTAATCCTTCAATTTCAAGGGAAATAGGACTTATTTATAAAAATAAGAACCAACTTTCTACACCAAGCCAGATTTTTATTAATTATCTTGTTGATTATACTAAAAACTACTCTTTAGATATATAATATTTTTATGGACAAAGAGTATTTTTTGGATTAAAATTGAATAAAATTATTACATGTGCCCTAAGTTAAATCTTAGGGCTTATTGCTGTTTGTTTGGAGGAAATAAAATATGAAACTTATAGCCGGTCTCGGTAACCCGGGTAAAGAATACAGCGGTACACGGCATAACATAGGTTTTGCCGTAATAGACGCTTTAAGTGATAAATACAATATTGACGTAAGCAAAGTTAAATTCAACGGTTTAATAGGTGAAGGCAGGATAGGCAGTGAAAAAATACTGCTTTTAAAACCACTTACTTATATGAACTTAAGCGGTGAAAGCATTAAAGCTGCCAGTGATTTTTATAAGCTTAGTTTAGATGATATTATAATAATTTACGATGATATAAGCCTGCCTGTAGGCGGTCTTAGAATACGTGAAAAAGGCAGTGCCGGAGGGCATAACGGTATTAAAAGCATAATTGCCCATTTAAAGTCAGACGAGTTTACACGTATTAAAATTGGTGTAGGTGACAAGCCTAAGGGCGGAGATTTGGTAAATCACGTACTTGGCCACTTTTCTAAGGATGACGCTGTTTTAATTAATGACGCAGTAAAAAGAGGCGCCGATGCCGCAGCAGCTATTGTTTTAAAAGGCGCTAAAGAAGCAATGAATGAGTATAACTTTATTCCTAAAAAAGAAAAGGATAAGGAAGTGCAGTAATGAGAAATATTACAGGCATACTTTCGCCACTTTCAAGCTATCAAATGCTTAAAGACGGCATAACGGGCGGAATTTCGCCTATTCAGGTAACGGGAGTTATAGACAGCCAAAATGCACATCTTATGGCAGCTGTAGCTGAAGAAACAAACAGGCCGCTGCTTATTGTGGCTGAAAACGACATTAAAGCAAGGCAAATATATGAAAACATGTATTTCTTTAATAAAAACATAGCTGTTTTTGACTCAAGGGACCTTATATTTTACAGTGCCGATGTCCATAGCCGTGAAACTGACACAAAAAGACTTAACGTGTTAAAAAAACTTATTAATAACGAAATACAAATTGTTATTGTTCCGTGTGACGCATATTTCGACAAAATTATACCGCCGGATATGTTAAAAGAAAGCGTTATAACCATTACAGAGGGCAGTGTTTATAATATAGATGATATTATAAACCGCCTTATATTTATGGGTTATGAAAGAGTAGAAGCGGCCGAAAGCCCGGCTCAGTTTTCTCTTAGAGGCGGAATACTGGATATATATCCTACAATAGCGGATACTGCCTTCAGAGTTGAGTTTTGGGATGATGAGGTGGACTCCATTAGGACAATGGACCCTTTAACCCAAAGGTCTGTAGAAAGAATTAATTCTTTTGAAATTTATCCTGTAAGCGAGTTTTTCTGTGATGCCAAAAGGCTTGAGAAAGCTACGGAAAAAATGGAAAAGTCCTATAAAAAAGCCAAAAATGCTTTTAAGAAAAAAGGCATGGCTGATGAAGAAGAAAATCTTGAAAGCCATGTAGGTGAGTTAATAGAAAGACTTAAAAACAAAGACGGTATTGTTTCGTCTATAGGCTGTATAAATTATTTTTATACTGAAACGGTTAATATATTAGGCTATATGCCCCAAAACACAATAGTTTTTTTCTGTGAAATGCAGAGGATTAAGCAAAGAGCCGAAAACTTGTTTAAAGAGTTTTCCGAAAGCATTAAAAGCCGAATGGAAAAAGGCTATATATTGCCTGAAATGGCCAATGTAATATATGACTATTCTTCAGCAGTAAAAATGTCTGAAAGCCATTGTGAGATTATAATGTCATCAATAGCCGGTTCATTGCCGGATTTTAATATAAAAAGTATTGTTGATTTTTCTGTAAGAAGTACAGAGTCATTTAACAATAAAGTTGAATATTTTGCTGACGAAGTTAAAAAGCTCAAAGAATCTGGATACTGTGTACTGATTTTATCCTCAGCCGAAAGCCGTGGCGAAAGAATAGTTCGTGAGCTTTTTGAATTTGGTATAGAAGCGGCATTTGTGCTTAATCCTTGGGAAGCTGATTTAAAAGCCGGCACAATTACTGTATCAAGAGGTAGTTTGGGAAAAGGCTTTATATATAACGACATAAAATTTGTTATATTCAGCGACAACGAGTTTTTTGACGAGAAAAAAGGTAAAAAAGAGCGAAAAAAGAAAAAGAACACAAAGACCATAGAAAGCTTTTCTGATTTAAAGCCGGGGGATTATGTTGTTCATTCCAGCCACGGTATAGGTGTATACAGAGGCATTGAAAAGATAACCGTTGACGGTGTTAATAAAGACTATGTTAAAGTAAGCTATGCCGACGGAGGCAATTTATTTATACCGGCAGGACAAATGGACTGTATACAAAAATATATAGGCTCTGACGGAATTAAGGTAAAACTTAATAAATTAGGTGGTCAGGACTGGAACAAAACAAAGGCCAAAGTAAGAAAGTCTGTAGAGATACTTGCTGAGGACCTGGTTAAGCTTTATGCCAAAAGACAGGCGGCAAAGGGCTTTGTATATTCTCCGGATAATATTTGGCAGAGGGAATTTGAGGAAATGTTCCCTTATGACGAAACTGACGACCAGTTAAACGCCATAGATGAAGTTAAGCACGACATGGAAACAGGCCGTGTTATGGATAGGCTTATATGTGGTGATGTGGGTTACGGCAAAACGGAAGTTGCCATAAGAGCGGCATTTAAAGCCGTTCAGGACTCAAAACAGGTGGCATACCTTGTGCCTACTACTATTTTGGCTCAGCAGCACTACAATACATTTGTGCAGAGAATGAAGGACTACCCGGTAAAAATAGAGCTCCTTTCAAGATTCAGAACAAGAAAACAGCAGACAGAGTCTATTAAAAGGCTTGAAACTGGTATGAGCGATATAGTTATTGGTACTCACAGAATACTTTCAAAAGATGTTAAGTTTAAGGATTTAGGCCTTGTTATAATTGATGAGGAGCAGCGTTTTGGTGTTGCCCACAAAGAAAAGCTTAAAAACTTAAAAGAAAACCTTGATGTTCTTACTTTAACAGCTACACCTATACCAAGAACACTGCACATGAGTCTTTCGGGTATAAGGGACATGAGTATTCTGAAAGAACCGCCGAGAGAAAGACGCCCGGTGCAGACTTATGTTATGGAAAACGACAGCGAGCTTATAAAAGATGCCATAAACAGGGAGCTTGCCAGAAACGGACAGGTATACTATCTTTATAACAGGGTAGAAAGTATTTCTCAGGAGGCAATGAGAATACAAAACCTTGTTCCTGACGCTGTTGTAGCTTTTGCCCATGGCCAAATGACAGAACGTGAGCTGGAAATAATAATGAAGGACTTTATAGAAGGCAAAATAGACGTGCTTGTATGCACAACTATTATTGAAACCGGCCTTGACATAGGCAATGTAAATACTATGATTATACAGGATGCCGATAAAATGGGTCTTTCACAGCTTTATCAGTTAAGGGGCAGGGTTGGCAGAACAAACAAAACAGCCTATGCATATTTAATGTATAAAAGGGATAAAGTATTAAATGAAGTTTCAGAAAAACGTCTTCAGACAATAAAAGAGTTTACAGAGTTCGGCTCAGGGTTTAAAATAGCTATGAGGGATTTGGAGATAAGAGGTGCTGGAAATATTCTTGGTTCACAGCAGCACGGACACATGGACTCTGTAGGATACGAAATGTACTGCCGTCTTTTAGATGAGGCTGTTAAAAAGCTTCGCGGAGAAAAAGTTCAGGATGATTTTGAAACTTTAATTGATGTTAATCTTGACGCATACATTCCTTCGTTTTATATTAAAAATGAAGATCAGAAGCTTGAGATTTATAAAAAGATAGCTAATATATCAGGCAACGATGATTATTACGATATTCAGGAAGAAATTGAGGACAGGTACGGTAATATACCAAAAAGTGTTCAGTATCTTCTTGAAATAGCGCTGCTTAAAAACAGAGCACATAACCTTGATATTATTTCAGTTGTGCAGAAGCCGAAATCTGTGCTTATAAGCTTTAGAGGCGATGCAGACATAGACCCTGCTAAAATAACAGCGGCAGTAGTTAAAAAACCGCTTAAATATATGTTTACAGCGGCTACAAACCCGTATATTACAGTTAAAATAAATGAAAATGATAAAAAAGAAGTGCTTAAAATAATAGACGAGGCCTTAAGTGATATTGAAAATGCACAATGAAAAGCGGTGATTTGTATTGTCTAAATTTAAGTTAATATTTGTAACTCTTATTTCTTTTATACTGTGTTTTGCCGCTTTTACTGGATGTAATGCAAATACCGGTTTAAAAAGTGATTCTTTAATGACTATAGACGGGAAAGATGTAAGCAAAGACGAATACCTGGTGTATTTAAATGAGGCTGTTAAAAACTTTGAGAAAATAGGCGGATCTGATATTTGGGATACCGATTTTGACGGAAAATCTGCCTTTGATACGGCTAAAGAAAGCGCTTTAAGCTCTTTAAAAATGGTTAAGCTTACTATAATGCGGTCTGAAAGAAACGATGTAAGCCTTAATGATGAGGAAATAGCATCTTCTGAAAAAGAGGCTCAAAGCTATTTTGAGCAGTATAACGGTTTTACATCATTAGATGTTATAAAGCAGGTAATGGAGGAAAAAGCTCTTTATAACAAGACAAGAGAGAAAATATTAAGTGAATATTCTGTAAGTATGTCAGGCTTTGACAAGTTTTTAAAGGAATATAAGGCAGACTTTACTGAAATAACATATTCCGTAATTTATACTCAAAATATTGAAACAGCTCAGGAAGTTTTAAATAAAGCTTCACAAGGTACTGATTTTAATACTCTGCTTCAAGAGTATAAATCGGATAATAACATTTACAGCTTAACAGATGAGCTTTCAAATATTAGCGATATATTTACTGATACGGAAAACATACAATCAGGAACAACAGCCGGGCCTGTTGAAACGGATAAAGGCTATGCCGTTTATTATGTGGAAGATATAAAAAACGTTAATGATGATGATATACGTCAAAGCGCCCAAGAAGCATACGAGGAGAGAGAAAAATCAAAAGTGTTTGAAAATCTTTTAGCCACTTGGGAAAAAGAAACAAGTATAGAAATTAATACAGATGTTTATAACAGTATAACAAAAGATAATATTGACATGGAATGATTTTTAGTATAAAATGAATTTCAGTTGAATTAAATAGCATTTTATTTTATGGGGCACACCACCACGGGTGTGGCCCCTTTTTGCTTTTAATTCGGCAATTTACCGCTTTTTTATTAAATTTAGGCGGTTTTGGCAATAATATATTTTATTTTTATGGAGGGATTTATAATGAAAATCAGCACCAAAAAACTTGTTTTAACAGCAGTGTGGGCAGCTGTTGGTTATGTACTTACGCCTATATTCAGAATACCGGGCTGGGCAGCACCTATGCAGCATCTTATTAATGTTTCAGGCGTTGTAATACTTGGCCCTGTTTACGGCTTTGCCTGCTCAACACTTCTTACAGTTATGAAGCTTGTGCTTATGGGAGAAGATTTATTCTCTATTCCGGGCGGATTAATAGGCGATTTCCTTGCAGCCGTTATGTTTGCCAAAACTAAAAATATGTATCTGGCAGCTGTAGGTGAAGTATTTGGAACAGGTATTTTAGGCGCTATGTGTTCTTATCCTCTTTCAGCTTTTTATTACGGCAATGCTGGAGTTTCACTTTTTACATACATACCGGCATTTCTTATAAGCACATGTTTTGGAACAGCCTGCGCTCTTATTCTTCTTAAGTTTATGGCAAAAAGCGGACTGCTCTCTAAATTACAGGAGGAGGCAAAATAAATGACAATTTTTGAAAAGGCAGATAAAATATTTGAAAATAATAATAAAATAGCACCTGTTATGCACAATATATCAAATATTGTTACAGCTAACGACTGTGCTAATATAACACTTGCCTGTGGCGGATCACCTACAATGGCACAGCACCCGGAGGAAGTAGAGGATATAACAAGTGCCTGCAACGGTTTTGTTATTAATATGGGAAACATTGAAGAAAACCTTGTAGAGGCTATGTTAAGAGCCGGAAAACGCAGCAATGAGTTAAATCACCCTGTTGTTTTGGACCCTGTAGGTGCCGGAGCTGCTAAAGCAAGAAATGATGTGCTTTTTAAGCTTTTGGATAATATTAAGTTTTCTGTAATAAGAGGTAATATTTCCGAAATTAAGTTTTTGGCAACAGGTAATGGCTCTGCCAAAGGTGTAGACGCTGACGAAGCCGACAAGGTTACAAGCGATAATATAGATTCCGTTATTGAATTCAGCAAAAAATTAAGTGCCAAAACAGGCGCAGTTATTGCCATAAGCGGTGAAATTGATATAATATCAGATGAGAACACTGCTTATGTAATTAAAAACGGACATGCTGTAATGTCTAAGGTTACAGGAACAGGCTGTATGCTTACAAGTGTACTTGGAGTATTTTCTGCCGCTAACCCTGATAATATTCTTGATGCCTGTGCTGTTGCTGTAGCATCTTACGGCTATGCCGGTGAGCTGGCATACAAAAAAATGATTGAAAACAATGCCGGCACATCATCTTTCCGCATGTACCTTATTGATTATATGAGCAATATGACTGCTGATATATTTAGGGAGGGTGCTAAAATTGAAGTTAGATAAATCATCAATGCTGCTTTATGCCGTTACTGACAGTTCTTGGTTAAACGGCAGAAGCCTTGCGCAGGACGTAGAAGACGTATTAAAAGCCGGAGCTACTTTTATTCAGCTCAGAGAAAAAAATGCCGATTATGATCAGATGTTAAAGCTTGCCAAAGAAATAAAGGCTCTTACTGATAAATACCATGTGCCTTTTGTAATTGACGACAATATTGATGTTGCCGTTGCTGTAGATGCCGACGGTGTGCATGTTGGTCAAAGTGATACAGAGGCGAAAAAGGCAAGAGAGATACTTGGCGAAAATAAAATAGTAGGCGTCTCTGCCGGTAACCTTAAAGAAGCTCTTGAAGCAGAGAAAAACGGTGCCGACTATATAGGTATAGGAGCTATGTTCCCTACAGACACCAAAAAAGACCATACAGACATTACTTTTGAAGAGGCTAAAAAGATAACTGAATCTGTAAATATACCTGTTGTTGCTATAGGAGGAATTAATAAAAACAATATTCTTCAACTTAAAGGAACAGGTGTAGACGGAGTTGCTGTTATTTCTGCTATATTTGCTCAAGACGACAGATATAAGGCAGCTAAAGAGCTTTTAGAGCTTTCAAAGGAAATAGTAAAATGAGAGATTTAAAAGAATTTGAAAATTATATTTTCGATTTAGACGGAACTCTTATTGATTCTATGTCGGTTTGGGATAATATAGGCTATGATTTTCTTTTGTCAAAAGGCATTAATCCGCTTGATGATTTAAACGACAGGCTCAAAACGATGTCTTTTGAAGAAGCCGCTGAGTATTTTATAAAAGAACTTAAACTTGATATGTCTGTGCCTGATATAATTAAAGGTGTTACAGAAACGGCGGCTGATAAGTACCGTTATAACATACCTCTTAAGCCTTACGTTTTTGATTTTATCAAAAAAAGTGCAGATGAAAACAAAAGAATGTGTATTTTAACGGCTTCTGAAGAATACTATGTTGTACCGCTTTTAAAAAGGCTCAATATAGAAAACTATTTTGAAAAGCTTATTACATGCACCAATATTTCAATGAGTAAAAGCTCTTTTGAAATATATAAAAAGACTGCTGATATTATGGGCTTTGAAAAAGAAAAAACTGCTGTTTTTGAAGATGCATATCATGGAATAGTTAATTCAAAAAAAGCCGGTTTTTATACAGTTGGTGTTTATGACAGCAAAGAAGAAGAAAACATAGGCAAAATAAAAAAAATATCAGACATATTTATAATGTCTTTTAAAGAATTACTTTAATAATAAAAAGTACCCTGCAATGGACTTTAAAATCCGGCAGGGTGTTTTTTATATTAAAATTTGTGTATGAATAAACCGCTTCTAAGCTTCGGCTCAAACCATGTGGATTTAGGCGGCATTATTTTGTTTTCATCTGCTACGGCAAAAAGCTGGTCTATAGATGTAGGGTAGAGGGCAAAGGCAACTTTTGCCTGACCTGTAATAACAAGCCTTTCAAGTGTTGTTATGCTGTTTTTTCCGCCGCAAAAACTTATACGGCTGTCTGTACGTATATTTTTAATGCCAAGAATAAGGGATAAAAGGTTATTGTATATTACAGAAACATCAAGACCTTCTACAGTGTCATCAGGCACAGTGCCTTCGGCCGCTGTAAGTATATACCAGCGGTTATTGTAGAACATTCCAAACTGTCCCTGCATAAAAGGTGTAAATGGACCGTTTTTTGTATATGGCATTATATAAAATTTTTCTGAAATCTTCTCGAAAAATTCATTTTCGCTTAAGCCGTTTAAATCTTTAACTACACGATGATAGCCAAGTATTGTAAGCTCATCATCAGGGAAAAGTACCGAAAGATAGTGTGATACGCCTTCTGTTGCTGTGCCGTTTTCTTTCATTTCTTTATAAACATCAGCGGCAGCGGCATTTCTGTGATGTCCGTCGGCTATATATAAATTAGGTATATTTATAAATTCATTTTGTATAGCATTTATTGTTTTTTCATCTTTAATTATCCAAACAGTATGACGTACATTGTCGTTAGATGTAAAATCATATTCAGGTGTATTTTTTGTTTCGTTACTTATTATATCGTTTATATCATTGTTTTTACGATAAGCCATAAATATAGGGCCTGTATGAGCACTGCATGCCTTAATATGCTCTGCACGGTCTTTTTCTTTTTCAGGTCTTGTAAGCTCATGCTTTTTAATTGTTCCATTTAAGTATTCCTCAACAAGAGTACAGCAGACAATGCCTGTTTGAGAGTGTCCGTTTGTTTCCAAACGATATATATAAAGGTAAGGTTTTTCATCTTGAAGCAATATTCCGTCAGAAATCATTTTATTTAAGTTTTCGGCAGCTTTTTTGTAAACTTCTGGAGAATAAATATCACTCAAGTTTTCAATATCTATTTCGGCTTTGTCAACATGTAAAAAAGAATAGGGATTATTTTGTGTTAAAGCTTTTGCTTCTTGTGAG
>CALWSS010000095.1 GCA_944384255.1 uncultured Clostridia bacterium | reverse complement strand
GGCTCCAAGACCATGGCTTCTGTATTCAGGCTTTATAAAAAGCTCCTCAATCCATACAACAATGCCGCCGGATTCCTGGGAAAATGTTTTGGCAAGAAGTCCAAAACCGGCTGTTTTGCCTTCCAACTCTATAAAATATCCGTCTACATATCTGTCAGAAGAAATCATTTCGTTAAATGTAGCTTCTATATTTTCTATTCCCACCGGTGCTATAACAGCGCCTGAGTGGTAAAAATCTGTTGCCATTTTTAAATACTCGTTTTTGTCTTTTGGTTCGATTTTTCGTATCATAATTAAACCTCCGATTATAGTATTGGATTAATTATACAATATAGGCTATGCTCTTTCAATAGAGCCAAAATTAACATTTAATAAGAATTAATTAAATGCCTTTTTCTTGTACTTTTACTGCAATTAAAGTATAATGAAAAAAGAATTTTTTACAGAGGTGTTTTTAATGGATAGCCAACTTGAAAAATTAAAAGGCTGTAAAAGCTTTGCTATACTTGGCGGTACATTCGACCCTGTTCATACGGGACATATAGAAATAGCAAAATCTGTACTTAAACAGACAGGTGCTGAAAAAATACTTTTTATCCCGTCTGGAAATCCGCCGCATAAAGACGAAAGAACAGTTACAGATAAATTCCACAGGCTTAACATGCTTAATATGGCAGTAGAAGGCGAAAAAGATTTTATTGTTTCCACTATTGAAATAGATAGGGAAGGAAAAACCTATACAATAGATACCATTCGTGAGCTTAGGGAAATATTTGGAAATGATGTTAAGTTCTTTTTTATAATGGGTGCTGATGCACTGCATTATATTTATATGTGGAAGGATTTTAAAGAGCTTTTAGGTATTTGCTCTTTTGCCGCTGTTACAAGACCGGGCTACAGAACAGCAGAGCTTGAGCAGGATGTTGATATACTTACCAATAAATATGGCGGAGACATACACATTATAGAAATTCCGCCTGTTAATGTATCCTCATCGGAAATACGGGACAATATAAAAAGTGATATTCCAATTAAAGATATGGTAAACAGCAATGTTTATGATTATATAGTTAAAAACGGACTTTATAAATAATATAAGTTAGAAAAGTCAGAAATAAAGTTAGAAATAAGTTAGAAGTAAGTTAGAAGTAAGGAGATTTTTGCATTGCTTAGTTTTTTAACATCAGAAAGAAAACTTCAATCGGCTTTGTCTTTGGAAAGATATATACACACTATGGGCGTTGTTAAGGAAGCAAAAAAACTTGCCGAAAGATATGACGCCGATATTGAAAAAGCATCTTATGCGGCACTTCTGCACGACTGTGCCAAGGATTATCCAAAAGATATGAAACTGCGTTTCTGCAAGGAGTATCATATACCGGTAGACGATGTAATGGCAAAAAATATAGACCTTGTGCATCAGTTTTTAGGTGCTGAAGTTGCCAAAAGAGAGTATTTGGTGGAAGATGAAGAAATACTTAATGCCATAAAGTATCATACAACCGGCAAACCTGATATGACACTGCTTGAAAAAATAGTTTTTATAGCCGACTATATAGAAGAAGGCCGTAAAAAGTTTGATACCCTTGATGAAGCCCGAAAACTTGCTTACGAAGACATAAATAAGGCTATGGCTTTTATACTTAAAAACACTATTGAATATGTTAAAGAAAAAAATAAGCCTTTGCACCCGTTAAGTGTACAGGCTCTTGAATATTACAAGAAATATCTGGAGGAGTAATATGGATTATATTAATGCCGGAAAAATTGCCAAAGAGGCATTGGAAGATAAAAAAGCAGAAGATGTTAAAGTTCTTGATTTAAGGAATTTAAGCTCTGTTGCCGAATGTTTTGTTATAGCAAGCGGAAATAATATAAATCAGCTTAAGGCTATGGCTGATAATGTGGAAGAAAAACTGTATTTAAACGGCATAAGGCTGCATCACACAGAAGGCTATCAAAGCGGCTCATGGGTTTTATTGGATTTTAACGGCCTTGTGGTACATCTGTTTTTAAAAGACCAGCGGGAATTTTACGACTTAGACAGAGTTTGGGCCGATGCTTCAAATATAGAATAAAAAAAGCGTGCCTTTTTAGGCACGCATATTTATGCTTTTAATGGCAGGCTTACTGTCTTTTGTTGGCGCGTTTATTAAGTCCGGCCTGTTTCTCGTTAGACTGTTTAAGGAATTCTTTCATCTTTTCCTCAAAGTCTGAAAGAGGATTTGGTGTGGACTGGCCGTGTATCTCACGGTTTTTATTCTCGTAATTCGGTTTTGAATCGCGCTGTTTATAGTTATTCTGGCGCTGAGGTGTTTCAGGCTTTGGAAGAGCGGCACGGATTGAAAGAGAAATTCTTTTTGTCTGTTCGTCTATTGAAAGAACTTTAACCTTTACTATATCGTTAACTTTAAGATGGTCGTTAATATCCTTTACATAAGAATTAGCCACTTCTGAAATATGAACAAGGCCTTGCTTTCCGTCGCCTAATGCTACAATGGCGCCGAAATCCTTAATACGTACTACTTTGCCTTCTACAATGCTACCAACAGTTATTTGCTCTAATTGCTCTGACATTAATTGCTACACTCCTAATTAAAAATTTTAATACAAAGAAAATTATAGCATACAAAAAATTAAAATACAATAAAATTACGGTTTAATTACTCACCATAATATTAAATTTAAGAAAGGAACTTTATAATGCCTAAAAAAAACGACATAATAGAAGTTAAAATAAATTCTCTTGACTTTCCAAATAAAGGCAAGGGACAGTTTGAGGATTACAAAGTTGTGGTAAAAGATACTTTGCCGGGACAGACTGTATCAGCTAAAATTGCCAAAAAGAAAAACGGTGTAATTGAGGCAAGGTTAAATGATATAATACAAAAAGCCGACTATGAGATTGAAAGCAAGTGTCCTCATTTTGAAATTTGCGGCGGCTGTTCTTACCAGAATATACCTATTGAAAACGAAAATAAAATTAAAGAAACACAGGTCTTAAACCTTCTTGAAAATGCCGGCATAAGCGGCTTTGAATATGAAGGCCTTGTTACTGCTCCATGCATTGAAGGCTACAGGAATAAATGTGAATTTTCGTTTGGAGATACCCAAAAAGGCGGACTCCTTGCCCTTGGCATGAGAAAAAGGCACAGCTATTATGAGGTTGTAAACCTTACAGACTGCAATATTATAGACAGCGACTATTTGTGTATTATAAAAAATACCGTGGAATTTTTCAGAAACAGAAATGTTTCATTTTACCATAAAGCCCGTCACGACGGCTGTTTAAGGCATCTTGTTATAAGAAAAGGCGCTTATACAGGCGAAATACTTATTAATTTAATTACTGCAAACGATTTGGAATTTGACTTAAACGAGTTTAAAGACATGCTTTTAAGCCTTCATTTACAGGGAAAAATTTGTTCTATACTCCATACACAAAACGACTCCGTTGCCGATGTTGTAAAAAGTGATGAAACAAAAGTAATTTACGGACAGGATTATTTTACAGACAGGCTTTTTGACTTGGAGTTTAAAATAACGGCTTTCTCGTTTTTCCAGACAAATACAAAAGGTGCCGAAACTTTGTATTCCATAGTTAAGGAATATGCCGGAGATGCAAGTGACAAAACTGTATTTGACCTTTACTGCGGAACAGGCACAATAGGCCAGATAATGGCAGAAAAAAGCAGAAAAGTTATAGGAATTGAGCTGGTAGAGGAAGCTGTTGAGGCGGCAAATGAAAATGCTAAAAGAAACGGAATAAATAATTGTGAATTTATTGCCGGTGATGTGCTTAAAAAAGTGGACGAGCTTAATGAAAAGCCTGAAATTATTATTGTAGACCCTCCAAGAGAAGGTATTCACCCTAAGGCAATAGAAAAAATAATTAATTTTGGAGCCGAAAGAATAGTTTATGTTTCCTGCAAGCCTTCGTCACTTGCAAGGGATTTGGCTGTTTTTGAGGAAAAAGGCTACAAAACAGTTAAAGTAAAATTATGCAATCAGTTTGCAAGAACGGTGCATATAGAAACAGTTGTATTGCTTAATCGTATAAGTTAAAAATATTGTAATTTTAATAAAAGTTAGAAACCTGCAAATGTTTTGAGGTGATATTTGTGGCTTTACCAAAGTATTATGAATTTTATGTACCATTTTTAAAAGCTTTAAGTGATGAAAAAATTCATCAACTTAAAGAGATTAAAGATTATATTGCAAGTGAACTGAATATAGAAGAATCTGAAATATTGGAACGACTGCCCAGTGGAAACCAAACAATATATGACAATAGAATTGGTTGGGCAGGAACATATTTAAAAAAAGCTGGGCTAATTGTTTCGCCGCAAAGGGCTTATTTTCAAATTACAAGTGAAGGTAAAAGATTATTGGAAAGCGGTGTTGTAATTACAAATAGGCTGTTGACAGAAAAATATCCTAATTTTGCATCTTTCAAAGAAATTAAAAAACATAGTGATAAAACTTCAGAAATAGCAGAAGAGGATTTAATTGAAACTCCACAAGAAACATTTGAACGTGTTTATAAAACTATTAATGAACAGTTAGCAGATGATTTACTTACAGAAATTATAAACCAGTCGTCAGTGTTTTTTGAAAATCTTGTAGTTGATTTAATGAAGTCTATGGGTTATGGTGACGGTTTTGTAACAAAGACAAGCGGTGACGGCGGAATTGACGGTATTATACATGAGGATAAATTGGGTTTTGATTTAATTTATATACAGGCTAAAAAGTGGGATACAAATACAGTAATTGGCAGACCGGAAATTCAAAAATTTGCTGGAGCAATGATGGGGCCGCCAAAAGTTGAAAAAGGATTATTTATAACAACTGCAAAATATTCTCAGGGAGCAAAAGACTTTGCAAATGCTCAGCATATAATACTCATTGACGGACAAAAGCTTACAGAACTTATGATTGAATATGGGCTTGGTGTTTCAACACAAAAAATATATTCTATAAAACGTATTGACAGTGATTATTTTTCAGAAAATTAATGTATAATGGGAATAACTGGCAAAGTTTTTATAGACTTTAAAGGGGGATGGGTTATTTTTATGTCAACAGAAGATTATATAAATGAGGTTTTATGTTCGGCAGTAGCCGAGTATGCAAGCATATATGGCAATTTAACACAAAAAGCAGTACATAAAATAACTTCAAAACTTACAACAGAGTCTGTTAAGGCTGTGTTTGATAAAATAACATATTATCAGGCTGTAGAGGCAGTTAATAAAGTTGGCAGAATTCTTAATAAGGATGATGAAAAGCAAGAGTGTGTTGCTGTTGTAAATTCCGGAATATGGAATATGAATATTGCTTTTGTGGCATTAAAATCAGAATGTGATAAAACCTATGTTGCAGCATTTGCAAAAGAGGGTATTATTAAGCAGCATACAGCTCAAAAAGCCATTGACTATATTTTTAGTGCCATAAGTGATGATAATTAATATATCAAAGAAAAATTTAACGAATAATAAATATTTATCTGAAATTCTAAGCTTAAGGCAAAAGTTTTTTAAATAAAAAACAGTACTGTTTAAACAAACAAAAATTTATGGATAAAGTACTACTATTTGACAGACTAATGGTTTATTATAATAAATAACTTATTATTCTACCTAAATAATAAGTTTATGCTTTACAAAGTGGGGGATTATATGCATGTTAACAGCGGAGAAAAACCAAGTGAATATGAGATAATAGAGATTGCAAAGTACATAATTCATAAAAGATACTGTGAAAACGATGTACAAAGTGTTATGTCACAAATGGATAAAGACATTATTTGGCAAGGCTCAGAAGGAAGCGGGTATGCAGCAGGTATTGAAGAAGTTGGGGATTTTTTAAACGAAGAAAATATACCTAATTATAATATTTCAGATGAGGAATATAATATAACTCAAATTTCATCAGAAATATATCTGTGCAGTGGACGTATGTGGATTGAAACAGATGAGTCTGAAAATATATTTTTCCGTTTTCACCAGAGGGTTGTTTTAATTTTCCGCTGGCATGATGACAGTCTTAAATGCTGTAATGTTAATATTTCTTCTACATATAGAAATATTGTTGATGGTAGAGAAGATATAGAGCTGCCAATTAAAATATCATATACAGACTACATATATTTAATAAAAAAGGTTAAAGAACAGGAAGAAAATATTGAAAAACAGCAAAAAGAGATTGAAAAACAGCAAAAGAAAATTGCAGAGCAATCATATTTGCTTCAAAGTTTAACATATACAGACAGCCTGACAGGACTTAATAACAGAAATAAATTCGACTTGCTTTTAAACAGTGATTTTAGTGAGAAAGCACTGGTTTTGGGTATAGCTTTTTTCGATTTAAACGGCCTTAAGCGAGTAAATGATATTTTAGGCCATAGCGCCGGAGATGATTATTTGTGTCATACAGCCGAGGAAATAAAAAAAGTATTTGAAGAAAAAGTCTACCGCATAGGCGGTGATGAGTTTATTGCAATGGAAACCGAAATGAGTGAAGAAGAATTCAAATCGGCTGTAATGCTTGTTAAAAGAGGTATGCAGAAAAACAATATAAACTGTGCAATAGGTATTTCATGGCGTGACAAAAACTGCAATATAGCAGAACAGGTTAAAGAAGCTGATTTTAACATGTATAGGGATAAAAGACGGTTTTATGACTAAAAAAGTATAGATAAATAAAGCTTATTAATTGAGTGTAATTCTATTAATGAATATATATTATTGTAATCTGTTAGAAATATATTTTAAATAAGGTTAGAAAAAGTTAGAGAAAGTTAGAGAAAGTTAGGAAAAAGCTTTGTTCCATTTGGTATTAAAATGGCAAAGCTTTTTTATTGTGTGCTTTAGCAGTATAATATTATTTATAAATTTTGCTTTTAATTTTTTAAAAATATTCTGAAAAATACGGCATATTGACAATATTTTTGCTGGGTTTTATACTGAAATTATAAATAATTATATTTTTATATAATAAAATAACGAAAAGGAGGAGAGATTATGAAAAAATCAACTAAAGCATTTGTTGTTGTATTAGCTGTAAGCGTTATGGCAGTAAGCGTTTTTGGTGCACCTGTAATTAAGGACATTACAGTAAAATTTAACCCTAATATGCGTTTTACATTAAACGGCGAAGAAGTTTTAGAAGAAAAAGGCGCTCTTGTATATAATGACAGAGTTTATGTGCCTGTTAGAGATTTCTCCGAATTGTTAGGCATGGAAGTTGATTATGACGAAAGCGGAATTGTGGTTTTAAAGCAGACTGAAAACGAAGAAGTTGAAGAAAATACAGAAAATACAGAAAATACTGCATTTGTTGAAAAAAGTACAGACATAAAATTTAATGGTTCTGATTATGAGTTTAGAGTTTCTCTTCCGTCTGTTGTTGCCGACTATGCAACATTAAAAACCGATGAAAACGAAAATAACACATATTGCATGATTTATTTTGAAAAAGATAACAATACAGCCATAATTGGAACATATACATTTTTTAAAGCTGAGGATTACGACGCTATGGACCCTGCACAAACGCCGGTACCTACAGAAGTTTACAGACTTAATGATGTTGTAGTGGGTTTTAACGGTCTTTATGACATGCCTTTTGATGAAAGCACAGGTTTAGTGCCTGTAATTGAGGAGTATCATAAAAATATAGGTGCTATGAATGAAACTGTTGTTTTAAGTGTTAAATAAATTGATTTGAATAATTTAAACTGCGGCGGAGATTTTTCTCTGCCGTTTTTTTGCTGTTCGCCTTTTAATTATGTAAAAACAGATATATAATTCTATTAAAATACAAAAAAAGAGAGGTTTAATATGGAAATTCTGCTTATTGTAATAATTGTTCTGCTTTTAATAGAGCCTTTTATAATTAAGGCGTTTATAAAAAAATCGTCAAATGATGACAGTTTAAACAATGAAATTAAGTCTGTTAAAACAGATGTTGAAAACAGCAACAGTATTCTTAGAAAAGAGCTGGGAGAAAGCGTTAATATTTCAATTAAAACTTTAGGCGGCATATTAAGTGAAAATCAAAAGGACTATGCCGACACACAGCTTACAAACATTAAATTAAACGGTGAAAATACTTTAAGGCAAATGAAAAGCATACATGACGCCATGGCTACCCAAATGCGTCAGATGAACAGCACAATTGAGGAAAGACTTAAAACAACAGCTGTAGAAAACGAAAATAAGCTGGAAAGCATAAGAAAAACCGTTGAGCAAAAGCTTACTTATATTCAAGAGGATAACAACAAAAAGCTTGACGAAATGCGTAATGTTGTTGATGAAAAATTACAGAAAACGTTGGAAGAAAGAATTTCAAAGTCATTTGAGCTTGTAAACACTCAGCTGGAGCAGGTTTATAAAGGTCTTGGAGAAATGCGTTCCCTTGCAACCGGAGTAGGTGACTTAAAAAAAGTATTGTCTAATGTAAAAACAAGAGGCATACTTGGTGAAATACAGCTGGGGGCAATATTGGAAGAAATAATGTCCCCGGAGCAGTACGAAACAAATGTAGTAACTAAAAAAGGCAGTAAAAATCCAGTGGAGTATGCCATTAAACTGCCTTCTGACGACGGAAAGGGTGTTTATCTGCCAATAGATTCAAAATTTCCGTCAGACGCTTATGTTAATTTAACAGACGCTTACGAAACAGGTGACAAAAGTCAGATAAACGAAGCGGCAAAACTTCTAACATTAAGAATTAAATCCTTTGCCAAGGATATAAGCGAAAAATACATAGACCCGCCGTATACAACTGATTTTGCCATAATGTTTCTGCCTTTTGAGGGGCTTTATGCAGAAGTGGTTAAAATGGGTCTTGTAGAGGAACTGCAGAGAAGCTATAAAATAAATATTGCCGGACCAAGCACAATGGCGGCACTTCTTAACAGCCTTCAAATGGGATTTAGAACATTTGCAATCCAAAAGAGAAGCAGTGAGGTTTGGGAAGTTCTTGGAGCTGTTAAAACCGAGTTTAACAAGTTTGGAGATGTACTGGAAAAAACTCAAAAACGCCTTGAAGAAGCCAACAGTGAGCTTGACAAGCTTGTAGGTGTAAGAACAAGGCAGATACAGCGTAAACTTAAAAGTGTTGAAAGCTTAAGCACTGATATGTCTGATAAAATGTTTATTGATGTAAGTGAGGATATAATATCAGACGAGGAAAAAGAATAATATTAATTAAAGAGCGTAAATAGTTATATTAACTGTTTGCGCTTTTTTATTCTTTTAAAATAAATGAAATATATTTTACTGTTTTATTACAAATAACTGGAATAAATTGACATGCATAGAAAGTCAAGGTATAATTATTATACATAGAATATCTAAGTATAATTAAACTTTAAAAATTAAAAGGAGGCTTTTTTATGGATATTGACAAAGGCCTTTTAGGCGGAAGCACTGTTTTAATGCTTTTATCACTTATTGAGCAGAAAGACTGCTACGGATATGAAATAATTAAAGAGCTTAAAGAAAAAAGTGAAAATGTTTTTGAATTCAAGGAAGGAACACTTTATCCTGTTTTGCACAAAATGGAAAATGCCGGTCTTTTAAAGTCATACAGGAAAGAAGCCGAAAACGGCAAAATGAGAAAGTACTACTCAATTACTTCTTTAGGAGTAAAAAAGCTTTCAGAAGAAAAAAAGCAGTGGGAGGTGTTCTCTCTTTCGGTTAACAAAGTGATTGGGGGTAAGAGCCATGCCTTTGCCTGAAAAAACACTGTGGGACGAATATTTAAACAAAGTTATTAGTCATGTTAAATTTAAGTACGACCGTAAAGAAATAAAGTGGGAGCTTGAAGAACACATGGAGGACATGTATGACGACTTTATTTCTGAGGGTATGAGTAAAGAGGATGCTGAAAAAGCTGTTGTTGACTGCATGGGTGATGCTGACGAAATAGGAAAAGAACTGAATGAGGCTCATAACAGGATTTTAGGAAATGTTTGGAGGATTTCAAGAATTATAGCCATAATTCTTATAATTTTAAGTATACTGCCTGTTTTTGTAACATGTTTAACAGTAATTTTTTCACTATTCAGCAGTTACAGCTATTCTTATGACAAAAGCCGCATCATTTCAAGAGTTGAAGTAAACCAAACAGAAAAATTAGATGATATGTATTTAAAACTTGAAGAGGTTATACTGTACGATAACAACTGTGTAGAGTTGCACTACAAAACTTGGTATCAGCCGTTTTCGAGCAGTATTCGCTGGACATTTGATATAAGCTCAGATGATATTACAGATGATTTGGGTACGGAGTATAATGGTTACAGCGGAGGAAGCTCTGCCGGTATAGTTTCAAAACATAATATGGTTATAGACGGATTTCCAAAAGACGCCACAAAACTTATTATAGATTATGATTACTGCGGCAGAAAAATGTATTTTGAAGTACCTTTGAGAGAAGGTGACGGGGTTTGAGCAGAAAAAAAGAGACAATAATATTTATAGTTATAATACTTGTATTGGGATTTTGGCGCTTTAGCGGAGGACAGCAGATTTATTTTTCGCCGGAAAAAGTAATGTATGCCTGTGAAAAAGGCCTGCACTACGGACCTTCTGAAAAAATATTACTTAAAAAACAGGTTGGAAACAGAGCTCTTGTAATTGGCAAAATTGAGGACGGATTATCCGTTGTTCACTCCAAACGTTCCCTTTTGGGTATGTGGAAGTTAGGAGAAGGCTTTGTAACAGGTTATTGGAAAATAACTGATGATGTAGAAGCGGC
>CALWSS010000094.1 GCA_944384255.1 uncultured Clostridia bacterium | reverse complement strand
CCGTATGTTACAAAGCTTCCTGAGTGAACCATATTAAGTCTATCGCCTATACCTGCTTCATGGTCTATTGTATCGATATTTTTTTCTACACTGACGCTTTCTCCTGTAAGAGCACTTTCATTAATTTGGAGTGCTGCCGTTTCAAAAAGGCGGCCGTCGGCACAGACAAAGTCGCCGGCTTCAAGTACAACTACATCACCAGGAAGTATATCTTTTGAAGAAACTACGCCTATTTGGCCGTCACGGATAACTTTTGCCTCAGGTGTGGACATTTCTTTAAGGCTGTTTAATGAAGATTCTGCTTTTTTCTGCTGTACTGTGCCCAGTATGGCGTTACCTGTTATTACGGCTATAATTACTACTGCACTTTCCAAGTCGCCAAGTACGGCGGAGACTATGGCGGCGGCTATAAGTATGATTACAAGAAAATCGCTGAACTGTTCTAAAAACATAACAAATGTGCTTTTCTGCTTTTTATCTGTCAGCTCATTTTTGCCGTATTTTTCTGTTAATTTTGGTATCTCTGAGCTGTTTAATCCGTTTGCTGAGGTTTGGAGCATTGACTCTACTTCCTTCACGTCTTTTTGATACCAGTTTTGATTGTTCATATTTTACCTCCTTAAAACTTTCCTAAAAAAATAAAAAAGCGAAACTTTGCTGCAACAAAAGTTACAACAAAAGTCTCGCTTCTTAGTTACTTAACCGGGTTAAATTAATAACCGTATTGACGGTAAAAGTAATCAGGCTTGGCCTGATAGCTACTCCCTTTTATTTGTAACAGATTTTACCACATGAGAGATAAATAGTCAAATACTTCTTTTTGTATTATGGCAATTTATTTTAAGTTATAAACCAATTTTTATATTTACTGCTGTTGTTATAAGCAAGTATAAGCTAAATTAATTTTTATTATTTCATTAATATAATTCTTTTTTATTGAGTTTAAATATACATTATATGATTAATTATGCATATTTATTCATAACATTTGATTTTAATTATATTTAATTATGTAAATTAAAGTAATCGACAAAAATCGACAATTAAGTACAAATAATTGCAAATTTATTAATTATTATAATAATGAAATGTGTAATTATTTACGAAATCACACGAAACGTGTTGACACTGGGACTTTGTTATGGTAAGTTAAAGGAGTTTTAGGAGGCGGTTTTTATTGAAAAAGAGAAAATATGCAGAATTGAGGGAACTGAAGAAATTTTTGAAAAAAAAGAATTTTTCCTACAAAAAACTTTCGGATGAATTAGGAATAAGCATTGATGCCATTAACAACAAGCTTAATGGTTATACTTTGCTTAACATCAACGAAATGAAGCACATGGTAACTTTATTCAACATGCAACCTGTTGATATTAACAAGTACTTTATTATCGGTGGCGAAGGTTCGGCAAATGAGGAAAAATGAAGCTGACAGGGGGCGTTGGTTTTGGGAGATAAAAGAAAAATTGACATGAGTAGTTTTAATATTTCAGATTATGCATATAAAGAATTGGAGTATTTCTGTATGCAGTACAATGAAAAAAAGAAACTTATTAGATACGGATATGGTCCTAAAGCTGTCAGATTTATGCCTGTTCATGTTAAGGGCGGTATTTCTGACAACACTTTTGAGACAGCTAATCAAATGATTAAAATTAAATGCGATGTTGAGATGATAGAAAACGCTGCCAAAGAAACAGACGAGCAATTATACAAATATATTATTAAAAATGTGACGGAAGGCGTACCTTACGAGGTTTTAAATGTACCTTGCGGCAGAAGGCAGTTTTATGACAAGAGAAAGCTATTTTTTTACAAGCTTTACTGTATTAAAAATAAAGCTGTTTGATTTTGTGAAAAAAGGGTCACCCAAGGGACGTACTTTTATGATATTATTATAGCATAAAAAATTATGAATATTATTAAAACAGGTTTTTATACATGCTTAGGGCTGCCGGACAAGATTACTGGCCAATGGGGATTTAAGAGCATTAAAATAAAACCTGTTTTTTATTTACTTTGATTTTGGGTTTTAAATGGGGTGTTAAAATAAAAAAATTAACTAAAAAGCAGAAAATGGTTGCTGATGCACTTACGGACATAAGTTATGACGGCACTCTTGAGGATATTTGCTTACAGTACAGCATTACTGCTGAAATGCTTTATACGTGGCTTGCAGAAGAAAGTTTCAGGCAGTACATGGACTTAATACTTAACGGCAAGACTTTCAGTGCCATGACAGGGGTTTGGAAGAGTTTATTAAATCAATGTGCCGAAGGGAACATTCAAGCTATTAAGCTTTATTTTGAGCTTAAAGGCAAGTACAAAAACGAAAAATCTTTAGCTGAAGCTCAAAGTAAGCCGCCTATGATACAGATTATTGATGACATACCAAAAAATGAAGGTGACAGCTATGGCAAGGCTAAGTGATTTAATTGCGCCCTCATTTTACGGGGCACACAGGGATGTGGAAGAATGCCGGTACACCCATTACTGGTTTAAAGGCGGCAGAGGAAGCTGTAAGTCTTCTTTTATTTCGATAGAAATTATATTAGGCATTATGCGTGACAAAAATGCCAATGCCATTGTGCTTAGGAAAGTTCAAAACAGCATTAGAGACAGTGTTTTGGAGCAGATGCTTTGGGCTATTGAAGCTTTAGAGGCTGAGGAGTTTTGGGAGAAAAAACTTTCACCGCCATTTTGTTTGATACTTAAAGAAACAGGGCAGAAAATAATTTTTAAAGGCTGTGACGACCCGGGAAAGATTAAGTCTACAAAGTTTAATCACGGATATGCTAAATATATTTGGTTTGAAGAAGCCGACGAATTTGATTCGGTGGAGGAGATAAGAAACATAAATCAATCCCTTATGAGAGGCGGAGAAAAGTTTTGTGTTTTTTACTCATACAACCCACCTCAGAGTATTTCCAACTGGATAAACAGGGAGGCTTTAAAAAAGCGCAAAGGTAAGAAAGTATATTACAGCAATTACAAAGATGTACCTGTTAAGTGGCTGGGAGAGCAGTTTTTTATTGAAGCGGAGCATCTTAAAAACACAAACAGGCTTTCTTACGAGCATGAGTACATGGGAAAAGCCACAGGAACAGGCGGAGAGGTTTTTTCTAACGTAATTCTTAGAAAAATTACAGATGAAGAAATAGGAAATTTTGACAGGATTGCCAGAGGTCTTGACTGGGGATATGCCACGGACCCGCTGCACTACACAGTTAACCATTATGACAAGACAAGGAAAAGGCTATATATTTTTTTTGAAATACACAAAGCCGGGTTAAGCAATATAAAAGCCAGTGAGCTGATAAAACAGGAAAACAAAGAAAACAATGTGATTATATGTGACAGTGCAGAGCCCAAAAGCATAGCTGAGCTTAATTATTTCGGCATAAATGCTATTGCAGCTAAGAAAGGGCCCGGAAGTGTAGAGTACGGCATTAAATGGCTTCAGAACATGGAAGAGATAATAATCGACCCTGACAGATGTCCTTTTACGGCTCGAGAGTTTAGTGAGTATGAGCTGGACAAGGACAAAGAGGGTGGGTTTAGGGCATATTTTCCTGACAGGAACAATCATTCTATTGATGCTGTAAGGTATTCAAGGCAATTTGACATGAGCATGGTGAAAGTGAGGTAAAGAAATGTATTTAACTGAAAATGATTTGATAAATGCTAAGTTAACATCTGACAGCGTGATTAACGAAAGCGACATATTAAAATACATAATTCAAGAGGACCAAAACTGCGAGAAAAAGAAAAAAATGATTGAAGGCGAAAGGTATTACGCCTATGAACACGACATATTGAAAAAAGATTTCAGGCAGAGCAATATTTCGGAAAACATTGACGGAGAGGAAAAAATTACAAAATTTACTAATCCCAACAGGAGCAATCATCACAATGTAAACTGTTTTCACAGGATACTTGTTGACCAGAAAGTTTCGTACTTAATTGGAAGAAAGCCGGTTATTAAAATTAACTACAGGCAGGGGATGAAAAAGGACGAGGATTTTGAAAGGGCTGTGGAGGACTTTACCGGTGAGGAGTTTAACGAGGCTTTACAGGAGCTTTTGACAGGTGCCAGCAACAAAGGCTGTGAGGCACTGCATATTTATTATGACAAAAGTGGAGCTTTACGGTACTGCATTATACCGGCTGACGAGATTATACCTATTTACGACAGTGAGCATGAGAAGGATTTGGAGCAGCTTATAAGGTATTACGACACGGCTGTTATAAGAAACGGCAACAGGTATTTAAGAAAGAGAGTTGAGTGGTGGACAAAAGATGAGGTTACATATTTTATTGAGGATGACAGCAGGAATTTTGTTTTAGACAGCTCAATAAAGCGAAATCCTTCGCCACACTGGTGGGGCATTGCCACAGAGGACGGTTTTGAAAAGAGCCGGAAGGCCAACAGCTGGGGGAAAGTGCCTTTTATTATACTGAAAAACAATCACAAAGAAACAACTGATTTGGAGGCTGTAAAGGGATTAATTGATGCTTACGACCTTATATCCAGTGAGGGAACAAACAATATTATTGATTTAGTTGAGCTTTACTGGGTTATACAGGGATATGGCGGGGACACGGCTTCGGCTATATCAAAAAAGTTACAGATTAACAAAGCGGTTAACATTACAGACAGCAGTGGAAATGTAGAGGCAAGGCAGGTTGAGCTTTCAATGAGCGGAAGGCTTGAATTTTTAAAGCGTCTTAGGAAAGACATATTTGAGTTTGGGCAGGGGGTTGACACTGACCCGGAAACTTTAGGAAACTCTCCCAGCGGTGTTTCGCTTAAATTTCAGTACACTCTTTTGGAGCTTAAAGCCAGCAGTGTGGCTGTTAAGTTAAAGCAATGCATCAAAGAAATTATTAGCTACATGATAGAGGACTACAACAGAAAAAACGGTACCGATTATGATGCTTCTATTATTAAAGTAGCTTTAAAGAGAAATGCTGTTACTAATGACTATGAAACAGTTGAGATGATTGAAAAATCAAAAGGCATATTAAGTGATGAAACGCTTTTAAGCATGCATCCGTTTGTTGAGGAGATTTCAATGGAGGAAGATGCTGTAGCTGAGAGCAGGGCTAAAGACAAAGAATAAAAAATAAATGGGCGGGAGGCGGGATATTTTGAGCAAAAGGAGGTGGAAACAATATGGATAAATACAAGTGGCTTGAAGATTTAATTGAAAACTGCCAGAGCAGTGAAGAGCTTTTTGAGACTATTTGCGAGTACATTGACGAAAACTTTATTTTAATTGATGACGAAGAGGAAAAGGTTTCAAAAAGTGAGTATGATTCTTTAATATCAAAATATGAAAAGGAAATAAGTGATTTGAAAGAAAATTTTGAAAATGAAAAAGCTCAGGCTCTTATTGAGAAGGATATTTTGGAGCAAGGCGGAAGAAATGCAAAAGCGATAATGGCTCTTTTAAGTGATGAGGACATTATTAAAGACGAAAACGGCAGAATTACAGGTGTTGATATTACAAGAATAAAAGAAAGTGCTCCATATCTTTTTAAGGAAATAAGCCAAAAGGTTGAGGGCACAGGTGCAGTTAAAGAAAGAAGAAAAAAATCTGACAGGCAGTTTATTGAAAGCGCCATGCGTGCTGCCGGAATTAGAAAATAAGAGGAGGTTATTAAATGGCAAATTCCATTGAATATGCATCTAAGTTTTTACCTATTGTAGACGAAATTTACAAGGCTGAGTCGGTTACTGAAAGTCTTGATACAAGCACTATGGCGGATTTTTCAGGTGCCAACGAAATTAAAGTGCTTAAGGTTTCAACAACCGGTCTTGGTACATACTCAAGAGCAAACGGGTATCCGAAAGGTGACATAACAGCTTCCTGGGAGACTATGAAGCTTACACAGGAAAGAGGAAAAGAGATTTCCATTGACAGAATGGATGATGAGGAAACTTTAGGAATGGTTTTCGGCACTGTTACCGGAAACTTTATGAGAGAATGGGTTATTCCTGAGCTTGATGCTTACAGGTTTGCTAAGTATGCATCTACAAGCGGCATTACAACTAACGAAGAAACACTTACAAAAGACACTATTATTGAAGCTATTGACAATGCGGCTATGGCTTTAGATGAAAATGAGGTGCCTTTAGAGGGCAGAGTTTTATTTGTCAACAGTGATTTAAAGCCGGTATTAAACTCAGCTTTAACAAGGCAGTGGACAAATGAGGAAGAGGCCAACACAGTTATTAACAGGTACAACAACATGAATGTTATATATGTGCCTAAGACAAGATTTTACACAAAAATTAAGCTTAACGACGGTACTGAAAGCTGGGGTTTTGCTAAGGATACAGAAGGAAAGGAAATTAATTTTATGATGATGTATCCACAGGCTGTTGTTCAGGCTAAAAAGTTTGTTATGCCTAAAATATTCTCTCCAGATGAAAACCAGAAGCTTGATGCATGGCTTTTCCAGTTCAGGTTATACCACGATGCTTTTGTTTATGACAACAAAGTAAAGGGCATATATTTAAGCAGTCGTGCGGGGGAATAAACTTTGGACAGGGATACGTTACTGATTAAGATTAAGGAAATCTGCAAGGCGGAAGATACTGATTTAAATTTGGAGTATGCCCTTGACAGTGCCATAAGCATTGCAAAAAATTACTGTGGTATTAATGAGTTACCGGATGGACTTGAAAACACTGTTATTGACATGGCTATTGATATTTTTAAAAGCGGACAATACGGTGAAGAAAGCCAAAGCGGAAGTCTTAAGAGTATTACAGAAGGCGACATATCTATGTCTTTTGGGGATACGTTATTTGAGCAGTACGGTTTAAGCGGTATTAAAAATTACGAAAAGAGAATGATGCCTTTTAGGAGAATAAAATGGAGTTAAGCAGGTTACAAAAAAATGCCCAAGTCTTATTTAATGACAGGTGTGACATTAAACGCTACAGGTTTGACAAAAGTGAAAACGGTATTAGCAATGCAGTTTTGTATGATGTATACAATGATGTAATGTGCAGGATAAGCTATTTAACAAGTGAGCCTAACGAAGAAACTCTTACTGCATTTAAAACAGAGCTTAAAATTAAAATATTCCTCCCTATTGAATATAAAATTGAAAGCGGTGACATATTTATTGTTTACCGAAACGGTGAAAGCAAGAGTTTTAAGGCAGCGTCTCAAAGCCGGATTTATTCATTCCACCAAGAAATTGAGGCCATTATATATGACAGAAATCCGTAAAGGGGTGAAAAGCTTATGGAAGAAAACATTGCTAACGGCATTGCGGCTTCTTTATATAATGAATTTGGTGATGAATACAATATTTATACCGAAAGCATTGAACAAGGTTTAAAAAGACCTTGTTTTTTTATACTGCACAAAGGAACAAAATATGATTTTCTGCCTATGAATCGGTGCATTGCATACTATGAGTTTGAGGTGGATTTGATTATAAATGAAAAGCTTAATCAGAAAATTAATTCCATTGCTCAAAGGGTATTTAATGCAATTAAAACGGTAGACTGTTCTGACGGGTACATTAATGCTTTTAATTTACAGCTTGAAGTTAATGAAGGCAGTTATAAAATTCAGGCTGTTTACTGCATGAGTGGAAGATTCAGTGAAAGTGGATATGAATTAATGGAAAAACTTGATTTAAACGAAGGAGAGTGAAAAAATTGGCATTAGGAGGCGGAAACTTTTTAACTCAGAACAAAGTGCTTCCCGGAAGCTACATTAACTTTGTAAGTGCCTCAAGCTCTAACGCTAACATCAGCGACAGAGGTTATGCGGCTATTGCATGTGAAATGGATTGGGGCAAAGAAAACGAGATATTTGCTGTAACGGCTGAGGAATTTTTAACTGACAGCATGAGCATATTTGGTTATGCATACACAAGCGAAAAGCTTAAGGGTATGAGAGATATTTTTATTAATGCCCAGACGGTTTATTTTTACAAGCTTAACAAAGGAACTCAGGCCAGCTGTGAGTTAGGCAAGGCAAGGTATGGCGGCACAAGAGGCAATGATATTTCTATAAGTGTTATAAGCAGTGAGGAGCAGTACACAGTTGAAACAAGCATTGACGGCAGTGTTATTGACAGTCAGACGGTTTCATCTGCTGCTGAATTAGAGGACAACGAGTTTATCATTTTTGACAAGGAAGCAGTGCTTACGTCTACAGTAAAAACCAATTTATTAGGTGGTGACAACGGAAGTGTTAGTGAGTCGGCACATCAGGAATTTTTGGACAAACTGGAGAGCATAAGTTTTAATAACCTTGGATGTTTAAGCGATGACGAGACAATTAAAAAGCTTTATGCACAGTACACCCAGACCATGCGTGATACTTATGGTGTTAAATTTCAGACAGTTATTCATGACTATGCCGCTGAGTATGAAGGTGTTATTAATGTAGCCAATGATTCTACTGACAGTGAAGAAGAAAAATACGGTCTTGTTTGGTGGGTTACCGGAGCTTGTGCAGGCTGCAACATTAATGAAAGTTTAACAAACAAGCTATATGACGGGGAATATGGTGTATTTACTCAGTACAAGCAAAGTGAGCTTGAAGAAGGCATTGAAAGCGGATGTTTTATGCTGCACAAAAACGGTGACGACATAAGGGTTCTTGATGACATAAACTCTTTTACAGAGTTTAAAGACGGAAAGGACAAGAATTTTGGTGAAAACCAAGTTATAAGGCTTCTTGACCAGATAGGAAACGACATTGCCGTTATGTTTAACACTTATTATCTTGGAAAAGTACAGAACAACAATGCCGGACGTACAGCTTTTTGGAATGACATAGTTACATACAACAAGGAGTTATTAATGCTTAATGTAATTGAGGACTTTGAGCCTGATGATGTAATAGTTGAATTGGGAAACGACAAAAAAACTGTTTCTGTTACTAATCCGGTGACACCGGTTTGTGCTATGGCAAAGCTTTACATGACGGTTATTGTTTACTAAATTTATGGGAGGTGAAGCCAAGTGAGCCAGATTATGAATGCCAAAGACGCTATATGTGCATCTATGGCGGAGTGCTATGTTACTATAGACAAAAAGAGATATAATTTTATGCAGGCCATAAATCTTGAGGCTAAGATGAAAAAAACAAAGCAGGAAGTGCCTATACTTGGAAAGACAGGCAAAGGAAACAAAGCCACAGGATGGAGCGGTGTTGGAAAGGCTACTTTCCACTACAACAGTTCTGTTTTTAGAGAGCTTCTTTACAAGTTTAAGGAAAAAGGCGAGGACATGTATTTTGACATACAGGTTACAAATGAAGACCCTACCAGTGCTGTAGGAAGGCAGACGGTTATTCTTAAAGACTGCAATCTTGACGGCGGAGTTGTTGCCAAGTTTGATGCTACAGCCAAGTTCCTTGATGAGGAATACAGTTTTACATTTGAGGACTGGGAGATGCCGGAAAAATTTACTGCTCTTACTGGTATGTGATTTTATTTTAATAACTTAGCTGCTTTTTTAAAGAGTATTTTATACGGATAAAACCCTGTTTTACAGGGGGTTATCCGTTTTTGTATTTTAATGTAATTTTTGGAGGAGAACATGGAACTGGATTTATTTTTAAACAGAAACAAAATTAAAAAAGACAATGTTTTTTATGCTGCAAGCAGCAATTTTATTAATGACGGAAAGCCGGTTATGTGGGAGATTCGTGCTTTAAGCGGCAATGAAGAAGAAAAAATAAGGGACATGTGTGTTAAACGTGTGCCTAAAAAGAGTGGGGGCTATACTGAAGATTTTGATTACAGCAGGTATCTTGGAAAACTGGCGGCATACTCTACAGTTTATCCAGACCTTTTTAATGAGGAGTTGCAAAACAGTTATGGTGTTTGGGGTGAAGATGCTTTACTTAAAGAAATGCTCTCTGCCGGGGAATACATTGCCTACATTAAGAAGGTTAAAGAGATAAACGGCCTTGACATTGCTAATCAGGATTTAGTTGAAGAAGCAAAAAACTAATTGAGGAGGGCAGTTTTGAGGCGGTATATGCATATATTGTCCTCCTTAAGTTTGGAAGGTTTCCTTCGGAATTTATGGCTCTTTCAAAAGAAGAAAAAGCTTTTATTGCGGCTTGTTTGGATATTGAGGTGCAGAAAAGCAAAGACAGGGAGGTTTAAAATGTATTCGGTATACATTGATGATATTTTACTTCCAGTTACTCCGGAAAAAATTACATGGTCTTACAAGGGGCAAAATGACACAGTTAATCTTATTAACATGGAAGAAATAAGCAGGATACGGACTCCGGGACTTATGGAATTTAGTTTTAAGGCACTGCTTCCAGGTGGGGATGTACCCTATGCCAGATATTTAACCAGTTTCAAAGAGCCTTTTGTGTATATTTACGAACTGGAGCAGATTATAAACGAGCAAAAAGCCGTTATGTTTTACATAGTTAGGGAGAAACTGCCTTACAAAAGAGTTGGTTTTACTACCAAGAAAAAAGTTACTATTGAGTCCCTTAATGTACTTGAACAGGCCAGTGAGGGACTGGATGTGGTTTTAGACATAAAGCTTAGAGAATACAAAACGGCTCAAAGCTCTAAAATAAGCGATGGAATGAGTACATCTCAGGTTAGCAGAGAAACTACAAAAACGGCACCTAAAACTTATGTAGTTAAAGACGGAGATAATTTATGGAATATATGCAAAAATCAATTAAACGACGGTGCCAAGTGCTATGACATAGCAAAACTTAACGGTATAAGCAATCCTTCTTTAATATATTCAGGGCAGGTGATAAGGTTTGAGTAACATTTATATGGAAATTATAAATTCCAATGACAAAAAGGCATATACACCTGTTTTGGAAGGTGAGTTATATATTGAAACATACAGAAGCTCTATTCCGTCTAAGGCGTGTTTTAATGTTATTAAAGACAGCATAATTGATTTTTCGGAAGGGTCTACAGTTAAAATTTATGCTGACAGTATTCCGATTTTCTGGGGCTATGTATTTACTAAAACACGGAACAAAGAAGGCATTATATCCGTTACTGCTTACGACCAGCTTAGGTATCTTAAAAACAAGGCTACATACAATTTTAACGGTTTTACGGTTTCAGGCATTATTAAGCAGATAGCATCTGACTACATGATAAACTGCGGGAGCATTGAAGATAGCGGTTTTATTATAAACAACATGACTTCCGATGAAAAAACGTTATTTGATATTATTCAGTCGGCAATAGACACAACTTATTTAAGCACAGGTAACCTATATGTTTTATTTGATGACTTTGGGAAGCTGAGTTTAAAGAAAGCTGAAAATATGGCATCCAACTACATTGTAAAAGACGACACGGCAGAGGATTTAAGCTACACATCGTCTATTGACAGCAACACATTTAACCAAATTAGGCTTACTTTAAAGGGCAAAAAAGGCATTGTTCAGGAATACTTTAAGAAAAACGATGATTCGGTTTCTAAATGGGGTGTTTTACAGTACACCGGAAGTATTGAAGAAGGTGAAGACGGGAATGCAAAAGCTTTAAGCATTTTAAACACCCACAGCATGGCTCAAAGAAGTTTAAGTATTTCAGGGGCTTTTGGGGACATAAATGTTCGTGCCGGTTCTATTATTTATGTGAGGACTGACAAAACAGGGGATATTATTATTGACGAAGCCATGACAGTTGAGTCTTGCAGGCACAGGTTTAAAATGGGTGTGCATACAATGGATTTATCCCTTAGAGGTGGGCTTATTAACAGTTAAGGCGGGTGGAAGTTTGGAAGACGCACTTAAAAATTTTTTTGATGAACTGCTTAAGCAGAGGCTTTTTATTGAAAATATAATGGGTATTTTTGATAATGGAAGTTATTTACATTTGATTCTGGGGCAGTCAGAAAATTATGAAAACAGTTTAACGGAATTTGGAATAAGCGGCAGGCATGAAAACAGCTCATATATTAAGAACGAGATATTCCAGAAATATATTAATTATATTCAATTTACTAACGGGTATGAGTTTTTAAATGGAGAAAATTTTAAAAATGAGAATATTTCATGGCTGAAAGAGGCTGAAAACATTATTAACGTTTTTGAAGGCGGAAGTACAACAAAGGAAAAAAATGATATTTCAAATTTTACTTTAACAAAAAATAATCTTTATTCAAATAATGAAGTTTATAATGATTATTTTTCGGAAGGAATACATAAAAACGGAGTTGCTGATACAGTTGACAATATAATTTACAGCAGCACGGTTATGGAAAACAGAGATATTTTTAATGAAGTATTGCACAACAACTATCCTTTATTTACTGAGGAGAGTAAAGAGGAATTATTACAAAGTGTTATTAGGCAATCAGATAAAAAGTATTACATTAATAAGAATATAAACGGTAAAAACGAATATTTTACGTTAAACGGAGATAAAAAGACAGAATTTGGAAAGTGGTTGGAAAATACAAGTGGGCCTTACGAAAGCGGAAAAGTTAACATTACGCTTAACAATTATTCCAACATATACAATCAGGCTGACGAGGAGAGCATTATAGATTCCATTGCAAAAAAAATTATAGAATATGCTCAATCCGGAGCTGAAGGAGTGCATATTTAAGGGGGCTGATATTTATTACAGGTGAACTGATTAATGCGTTAAAGAAAATATCTGTTGAGGCTAACGAGGCTTCAGACCCGGTTAGGATAATGTTTGGTATTGTTACCAAGGCAGAGCCTCTTACTATTATGGTTGACCAAAGGCTTATTATTGACCAGAGCAAAATTACACTTTGTTCCAGTGTTGTGGAAAGAAGCGTTAAGGAAACTTTTAACATGTCTACTGAGAATACCAGCTCATATACTTCACACAATCACAAAATAGTTGGGCAGAAGGATGTTATATTAAATTTCGGGCTGAAAGAGGGAGAAAAAGTTATTCTTCTGAGAATTCAGGGAGGACAGAGTTTCTTAGTTTTAGACAGGGTGGTGGTTTAAAATGGTGCCGCAAAATATTTCATCTGATATTGGTTTGGATGACAACAAGCATATTACAAAAACGTATTTTCTTGATTTTGAGAACAAAAGAATAAACGGATACATAGAGGGCAAAGAGGCTATTGAGCAGGCTATACACAAGATTTTAGATACAAAAAGGTATGCTTTTGAAATATATGACTGGTCTTACGGCTCTCAAATAAGCGAGCTTATAGGAAGCAACATGCTGAAAGCTCAAATGCTTATTGAGGGTTACATAGAAGATGCCCTGCTTACTGACAACAGAATAGAGAAAATTGAAAACTTTACTATTGAAAATGATTTTAACAAAATGAGTATTAAATTTGATGTTATTACTAATTTAGGCATTATACCAGTTGAGACGGAGGCAGATATTTAGTGTATGAAAACTTTACTTATGAGAATTTATTAAACGAAAAGCTCAAGCTTGTTAATGACAGTATGGACAAAAGGCAGGGCAGTATTATATATGATACTTTGGCGCCTAACAGTGCAGAAAGTGTTCAAATGTATATGAACATGGAAATGCTTATGGACAGGACATTTGCAGATACAGCTACAGGTGAGGACTTAGACAGAAGGGTTTGGGAGAGAAACATTAAAAGGCAGGAAGCTACAAATGCGGTTGTTAAAGCTGTTTTTACTGATGAAAACGGAGGATATATTAATACTATTGACATAGGTGAAAGATTCAGCGGCGGTGGTAATGATTATGCTGTTACTGAGAAAATATCTGACGGGTGCTACAAGCTGATATGTGAAAAGGCCGGGGAAGAAGGCAACATATACAAAGGCACAATACTGCCTATTGAATACGTAGAAGGACTTTTAAAAGCTGAAATAACTGACATTATAATCTACGGTGAAGAGGCGGAAAGTGATGAGAGTTTAAGGCAGAGGTATTTTAACAGTTTTGAGACAAAAGCTTTTGGTGGGAATATTGAGGACTACAAGAGGCTTTTTAAAGAGATTGACGGTGTTGGAGGATGCAAAGTATTTCCTGCTTATTACGGCGGTGGTACTGTTAGGGTTGTTATATTAAACAATAATTTTAATGTGCCTGAAGGGACACTTATTGAGGATGTGCAGGAATATGTGGACCCTCAGCCAAAAGGAAGCGGCATAGGGGCTGTGCCTATAGGGCACAATGTTACTGTTGAGGCGGCCAGCAGTGTTACTATTAATATTAAATTTACTCTTACAATAGACAGTGGTTATGAAACTGAATTTATAATTGAACAGGCTAAAGAAAAGATAGAGGAGTATTTTAGTGAGTTGAGAGCAGGTTGGGAAAATGAAGGAAGCATTACCGTTAGAAAAAGCCGTATTGAAATGAAAGTTCTTGAGATTGACGGGGTAATTGATATTGAGGATATTACATTAAATGACAATACAGAAAACATTGTTATTGAATCTGACCAGATTCCTATTTTAGGGACGGTGGAAAATGTATGAAAGAGTATATCAAATATTTACCTGAGTTCTTAGGGGATTTTAACGAAATTAATGCTATTGATAAAGCTGAAAATACGGTTTTAAATGATGAGTGGGAGAGGTTTCACAACATTGAAAACAACCAGTGGATTAAAACTGCCGATGACGATGGGTTAAAAAGATATGAACGTATGCTTGGAATAAGCGGCGGCGGAAACAGTTTGGATGTCCGGCGTTCGGCACTTTTAGTTAAGTGTAATAATGATTTTATTTACACATATTACATGTTTAAAAACTATCTTAATAATATTTGCGGTGAAGGTAATTATGATTTTGAGGTTAATTACAGTGAATATTCGGTAAATATAAATTTGGGTTTAAGCGTTAAGTTTTTATATGATATTGTAGAAAACTATGCCAGATATATTATACCGGCTAATATGGCAATTAATATTCAGCTTAAATTTAACAAGCACATTACATTAAAGCCTATTACACATCAGAAGCTTGCTTCTTATACTCATGGCAGCATTAGAAATACAGAAATTAAATAAAAAAAACGCCGTTTAAAACGGCGCTAATATGTGCGCGACATGATTCGAACACGCGGCCTTCTGATCCGTAGTCAGACGCTCTATCCAGCTGAGCTACGCGCACACAATATTTTCAAAGCATTATTTATTATAATAAGTATTATATAATTTGTCAAGACAAAAATTGGACAATTAGGCAAACAATAATTATATAATGTTATTTTACGAAATTTTTAATTGAATTTACAGCTCTTTAGTTTATAATTTAATTATAAATTAAAAGTGAAGGAGTTGATTTAATGGCTGCTAATGTACCAACACCACATATTGATGCTGCTTTAGGTGATATTGCTGAAACAGTGCTTTTACCCGGTGACCCCTTAAGAGCAAAGTATATTGCCGATAATTATTTGGATGATGTAAAACAGTTTAATTTTACGAGGAATATGTTCGGTTTTACAGGGTACTACAATAAAAAAAGAGTTTCTGTTATGGGTAGTGGAATGGGCTGTCCGTCGATGGGTATTTATTCCCACGAGCTTATATTTAATTATGGGTGCAAGAACCTTATAAGAATTGGAACGGCTGGAAGTATTAATCCTAATGTTAAAATTAGAGACATAGTTATTGCTATGGGAGCCTGTACAACTTCTAATTATGTTAAGCTTTTTGGTTTGCCAGGAGATTTTTCATGTATTTGCAGTTATGAGCTTCTAAAAAAAGCCGTTAATTCTGCTGAAAGCAAGAAAGTTAACTATCATGTAGGTAATGTTTTAAGTGAGGATATGTTTTATTCACTTAATACATTGGAGAAAGCTAAAAAATGGAGCAGCATGGGTGTTCTTGCTATTGAAATGGAAATTGCTGCCTTATATGCCAATGCTGCTGCAGGAGGTGCCAATGCATTAGGTATTTTAACTATTTCCGATTCTATTTTAACTGGTGAAGAAACAACATCAGCTGAAAGAGAAAAGTCTTTTACTGACATGATGGAAATTGCTTTAAGCATAGTTTAAATTTTAATGTAAAAAAGCCGATACATTCAGTGTACCGGCTTTAATTTATTATGAATTAGCTTTGATATGTGCAGCTATTTTTTTATCTTCAAGTCTGATATGTGTAACAAGTATACTTACTACCTGATTAAGTTTGCTTAAAGAAGAAATTGTTGCACCTGATGCAAGTATTTCATTTGTTGCCTGTAAAAGGTTTCTCTTATATCCGTCATGGAACTGTTTATGACCCGGGTATCCAGGATATTTTGATTTAACCTGAAGCTGTTCTTCATCACTAAAATGTTTGCTTACATAGTCGTTTAAATACTGTACTGTTGAAGTTATTTGGTCACGGCCTTTTCCCTGTGAACAAGCGTCTAAGAGTTTATTTATTACTGCAAAAAGCTGACGATGTTCACTGTCGATTAAAGTATTTCCTGTTTCAAGGTCTTTTGTTAATTCGTATTTCATGAAATCTCCTCCACACTTATTTTTTAATTGATAATCATTATTTGATAATTACTATAATATAATAATTTTTTAAAATCAATATTAGTTCTTTTTTAAAAGCAGTTTGAAATTTATGTAAAATGTTAACTATTAACACCTATATTCTGTATTTTTATTTTTGGCTGAAATTTACAAAGAAAAGCGCTTTTTATGTTTTGATTGGAGCTAATTTCCAACAAAGTCCATAAAAAGCGCTTATTATATTTTTAAATGATTATACAGTTATTTCAACTTAGAAGTCGATTTCTTTGTCATAGTAGCATGCTGTAAGAAGTTTTTCCATATCTTCCTGTGTAGGAATACGTGGGTTTGAACCTGTGCAGGCATCACTTATAGCAAGAGCTGCTACATCTTTAAGTTTATTGTTAAATTCTGTTTCGTCAATTATTCCGCCTTCGTATTCTTTTATGCATGTAGGAATCTCAAGAGATTTATTCATGCTTCTGATTTCTGCTATTAAAGCGTCTACAAGTGCTTCTGTTGAGTCGCCTTCAAGACCTATAAATTTAGCAATATAAGCGTATCTTTCTGCAGCTTCTGCATTTTTGCTGTTATATTTAATAACTTTTGGAAGGTACATAGCATTTGCACAGCCATGAACAATATGTCCACCTGTAAATGCAGCACCTGTTTTATGTGCCATTGAATGTACTATACCTAAAAGAGCATTTGAAAATGCCATTCCGGCAAGGCACTGTGCATTATGCATGCTTTCTCTTGCAGCCTTATCGCCATCAAATGATTTTTTAAGATCGTTATGTATCATTTCAATTGCATGAAGGGCAAGAGGGTCTGTAAAGTCATTATGAAGTGTTGAAACATAAGCTTCAATAGCATGTGTAAGTGCATCCATACCTGTATGTGCTGTAAGTTTTTTAGGCATTGTTTCAGCAAGAACAGGGTCTACAATGGCAACATCTGGTGTAATATTAAAGTCTGCTAAAGGATATTTAATGCCTTTTGAATAATCTGTTATTACAGAGAAAGCTGTTACTTCTGTTGCTGTGCCTGAAGTTGAGGAGATAGCGCAGAATTTAGCCTTTGTACGAAGTGTAGGGAAGTTAAAAGGTGTGATAAGGTCTTCAAATGTTGTTTCAGGATATTCATAAAAAGCCCACATAGCCTTAGCAGCATCAATAGGTGAGCCGCCGCCCATTGCTACTATCCAGTCTGGCTGGAATTTCCTCATAGCTTCGGCACCTTTCATTACTGTTTCAACAGATGGGTCTGGCTCTACGCCTTCAAAAAGCTCTACTTCCATACCGGCTTCTTTTAAATATTCTATTGCTTTATCAAGAAAGCCGAATCTCTTCATTGAGCCGCCGCCTACTACAACAATAGCTTTTTTGCCTGTAAGAGTTTTTAAAGACTCCATAGCGCCTGCTCCGAAATAAATATCTCTTGGTAATGTAAATCTTGCCATTGGTATTCCCCCTTGAATTTTAAAATAAAAAGTAAATAAAATGAAAATGCGTTAGAAACAGCACCATTAAATTGAATAATTATGATAAGAAGTATAAAGAATAAAAATAATTTTGCCATAAAACGCAAATCCTAAATAATTATAACCATAAATAGCCATCAAGTCAATAAAAAATGTTTTAAATTTAACATCATTAAACTGTTAAAAATGATGAATTTTAATATTTGTTATTTATATTTTTGAGTTTAAAACTATATTTAGTAAATAATATATATAAAATTACAAGATATGGAAACGTGATTTTGAGAATACCAAAATTAATTTGAATTTTTAATGATATATATTTAACATAAATTTAAAAATGATTAGCGTTAATTAATTTGTATTTTTTTGAGGTTTTTTCATTGTATTTATATAAAATTTTATGAATGAATAAAAAACCGCCGATAAAATCGACGGTTTTTTGAGTTTAGATAGTTTTATTTAATTAAGCCTTCTGTTTCAAGAGCATTCTGGAAGTTTCTGTAAGCTATACTTGTATTGACTCTTTCTTTATAAATAGGAGCATTGTCTACAGGCTTTAATACAGGATTAAATTCTCTGTTAGCAAGTGCTTTTGTTTCTACAATTTCTCTCATAACTTCTTTTTCATCAGCATAATTGAAGTTAATCTTCATAGCATTTGCCACTGCTGAAATTGCATTAATGTTTGTCTCAGCTATTGGTTTAACGGCAGCTTTTACTGAGTTAACAGCACCATCCATGCTTATAACTGTTCCGTTTGATTCTGCAAGAGACACAAGCGGAAGAACTACATCGGCTTTATTTGCTGTTTCTGTAAGATACATATCGGCTACGGCTAAGAATTCCATAGAGTCGGTGTTAAGCTCGGCAGGGTCTTCACCTATTACAAAGAGTGCCTTAATTGTACCGTTTTCGATATTTTCTTTAACATCGCATACAGGTGTAATGCCTAAATCAACAAGACCCTGTGAGTTGGCATTTGCCTTAATCTGTATTATACCGTTTCGAGGTGAGCCTATATGTCCGCTTAAAACTGCTATATTGGCAGCAGCCTTTGATGCCTCATAAGTTGTATTAAACTGGTCAATTATAACAACAGCTTTTTTGTTCTTAGGGTCAAGAAGCATTGAAGCAGCTTTTTCGGCTTCTTCTGTAACAGTTATGCCATTTAATGAAGAAGCAATGTCATCAAGGCCTTCTGCTTTAGCACCTTTATCACTAAGGGCTTTAAGTATGGCTTTAAGGCTTTCTGTTGACTCGGAATTGATATATAAATCAGCTTCCTGAGCTTCCTGTGATTCAGGTTTATTATTAATAACTATAAGCTTAGCGCCACGTTTTACTGCCTGACGTATTTTAACACCAAATGATGCATGGTCGTTCATAATGTCTGTGCCTATAAGAAGTATAACATTAGTTGAAAGGATTTCATCTTTTGCACATGTTGAGCAGTCAGAGCCTATTACTTCTTTTACTCCGTTTTTGGTGTAGTTAAAGCTGAATACTGTTCCGGCTTTTGCTACTGTTTCGGCATAATTTTTGGCAAGGTAAATTTCCTCAGTTGTAAGTTTATCTGAAATAGCAACGGCTGTTGCTTCTTTACCGTATCTAACAGCAGTTCCCTGCATTTTCTTTGCTATGTATATATCTGCTTCTGAATAGCTTACAGGTGTAAGAACGCCGTCTTTTCTTACAAGAGGTGTTGTAAGACGGTCTTTTTTGGTAAGCTCGCCAAAGCCGAAGCGTCCCTTTGAGCAAAGAACTTTATCGTCAGCCGGTGTTGACTTAACAATAAGATTTTCGTTTGTATGAAGCACTGTTGGGCAGCCTACAGAGCAGAATGAGCATGTTGTTTCGGTACATTCCGTATTT
>CALWSS010000093.1 GCA_944384255.1 uncultured Clostridia bacterium | reverse complement strand
TTCAGTATTACAAGCAGCCGTGGCTGTTTTGGAAACTGCAATTTTTGTGCACTGGCTTTTCATCAGGGCAGAGTAATTTCGGCAAGAAGCCATGAGTCCATTATTTCTGAGGCTGAAAAATTAATAGCAGACAAAGATTTTAAAGGATATATACACGATGTTGGCGGACCTACTGCTAATTTTAGGATTCCGGCATGTAAAAAACAGCTTAAAGCCGGAGCATGCAAAAATAAACAGTGTCTTTGGCCTAAAGCCTGCGAAAACCTGGAAGTAAGCCACAAGGATTACGTTTCGCTTTTAAGAAAATTACGGGCACTTAAAGGCATTAAAAAAGTTTTTATACGTTCCGGCATCCGTTATGATTATTTGATTTATGATAAAGACGACACATTTTTTAGGGAGCTTTGCAAATATCACATAAGCGGACAGCTTAAAGTTGCTCCGGAGCATGTAGTGCCTGAGGTTCTTAACAAAATGGGAAAGCCTACCCGTGACGTATACGACAGGTTTGTAAACAAGTATGCCAGAATAAACAGTGAGCTGGGCAAAAATCAGTTCCTTGTGCCTTATCTTATGAGCAGTCACCCGGGAAGTGATTTAAAGGCAGCCGTTAAACTGGCTGAATATTTAAGAGATATAGGTCACAATCCGGAACAGGTACAGGACTTTTACCCTACGCCGGGAACACTTTCCACATGCATGTATTACACAGAAAAAGACCCGAGAACAGGTGAAAACGTTTATGTGCCTAAAACACCTCACGAAAAAGCCATGCAGAGGGCTCTTATGCAGTACAGAAATCCGGATAACTTTGATTTGGTTATGGAAGCTCTTCAAAAGGCACACAGAATGGATTTAGTAGGCTTTGACGACAAGTGCCTTATAAGACCAAGAAAGCTTTCTTCCGAAAAGAAAAAGTCCGTAAATACAGGAAAAACTGAAAAATCATCAAAAACAAAAGCTACAAAAGGCAGTTTTAAGAAGGAAACTTCACACTCAAACAGATGCAAAGTTCAAAAGGGAAAAGCACAACTGAAAAAAGGCCGAAAATAGAAGTTATTTTACTGTTTTTTACGGCAAGAACGAATTTTTGCTTTAAAGTTATAAAATTTGGCATATTATTATAAATTCAGCTTTTTTAATTGACAAAATTACTATATAATGTAACAATATAGACGTTGCAAAGGCTCTTTTAAACTTTTTAAATTTTTTAAACTTTTTAAACAGTTAGAAAACAGTTAGGAAAAAAGTTAGGAAAAAGTTAGGAAAAAGTTTGGAAAGAGTTATAAAAAAACTATTACTTATTGATTACTGAAAAGGAATGGTTGACTTATGAAAAACATTATGTACGTTGGCACAAGAAATAAAAACATAACAGCTACTGCAAGTCAGGCAATATTAAAAGGCATATGTGATGACGGCGGTCTTTTTATACCTGAGGAAATACCACAGATTGATAAATCCCTTGAGGAGCTTTCAAAGCTCAGCTACAAGGACTTGGCTTATGAAATTTTAAAGCTTTATCTTACTGATTTTACAGAAGATGAGTTAAGATACTGCATTAACGGTGCTTATGACGAAAAATTCGACACACCGGAAATTGCACCTGTTGTTAAAAAAGGCGATGTTTCAATACTGGAGCTTTTCCACGGAAGAACAATTGCTTTTAAAGATATGGCTCTTTCAATACTTCCGTATTTAATGAAGACAGCCGCTAAGAAAAACGGCATAAATAAAGAAATTGTTATACTTACAGCTACAAGCGGAGATACAGGCAAGGCGGCTCTTGAAGGCTTTGCAGGTGTTGAAGGCGTTAGAATAATAGTATTTTTCCCTGAAGACGGTGTAAGCCCTGTTCAGAAACTTCAAATGGTAACACAGGAAGGCGACAACACTTGCGTTGTTGGTATACACGGCAATTTCGACGATGCTCAGACAGCCGTTAAAACTATATTTACAGATAACGAGCTTAAAAAAGAGCTGGACGAAAAAGGCTTTATATTCTCATCAGCCAACTCCATAAACATAGGCCGACTTGTTCCACAGGTGGTTTATTATTTCCAGGCATATCTTAAAATGGCTCAAAACGGCGAAATTAAGCTTGGGGACGAGATAAATGTTACTGTTCCTACAGGCAATTTCGGCAACATACTTGCCGGATATTTTGCTAAAAAAATGGGCCTTCCGGTTAAAACATTTATATGTGCATCAAACATAAATAATGTACTTACAGACTTCTTTACAACAGGAGTTTACAACAAAAACAGAGAATTTCATGTTACAAAATCTCCTTCAATGGACATACTTGTATCAAGCAACCTTGAAAGACTTCTCTGCTTATCTACATCACAGGAAAAGACTAAAGAGCTTATGGCAGACCTTTCAAAATTCGGAAAGTATTCCCTTGACCTTACAGGCGGCATAATTAAAGGTTATTATGCAACAGAAGATGAAACTTCCAAGGCTATAAAGGATATGTATGAACAAAACGGTTATGTGCTTGATACACATACGGCTGTTGCTTATGCTTCTTATGAGAAATACAAAAAAGAAACTGGGGACAACACACCAACTGTTATTGTTTCAACAGCAAGCCCTTACAAGTTTACAAAAGATGTACTTGTTTCAATAGACAGTATGTATGAGGATATGGATTTCTTCAGGCTTATGAACAAACTTGAGAAGATTTCAAATGTTAAAATACCTGCTGCCATAGACGGAATAGAAAACAGGCCTATTAGACACAAAAACGTAATTGAAAAGACTGATATTAAAGAATTTGTTAAAAGTCAGCTTTTGAAATAATTAGGAGGAGTCTTAAAATGAACACAGACCAGCTTACCATAAATACATTAAGATTTTTAAGCGTTGAGGCTATTCAGAAAGCCAAAAGCGGACACCCAGGTCTTCCTATGGGTGCAGCTCCTGCGGCATATACATTATGGGCTAAAGAAATGAAGCACAATCCATCAGACCCTGACTGGGTTGACCGTGACAGATTTGTGCTTTCTGCAGGCCATGGCTCAGCACTTTTATATTCACTTTTGCATGTATTCGGCTACGGCACAACTATTGAGGATTTAAAAAATTTCAGACAGCTTGGAAGCCACACTCCGGGGCATCCTGAATACGGCGCTGCAAAAGGCATTGAAACAACAACAGGTCCTTTAGGCCAGGGTATTGCCAATGCCGTTGGTTTTGCTATGGCAGAAAGCCATTTGGCAGGCATATTCAACAAACCGGGATATAACGTTGTTGACCACTATACTTATGCTCTCTGCGGTGACGGCTGTTTAATGGAAGGCGTTAGTGCCGAGGCAGCATCTTTAGCCGGTACTCTTGAGTTAGGCAAGCTTATAGTTCTTTATGACTCAAATAACATTACTATAGAAGGCGGCACAGACACAGCTTTTAAAGAAAATGTCAGAATGAGATTTGAAGCTTACAACTGGCAGACATTACTTGTAGAAGACGGCAACGACATTGAAGCTATTGACAAGGCTATTAAAGAAGCTAAGGCTGAAAAGAAAAAACCTACTTTAATTGAAATTAAGACAAAAATAGGTTTTGGTGCACCTAACAAAGAAGGCAAGGCTTCTGCCCATGGTGAGCCTTTAGGTGTTGACGAAATTGCTCTTGCTAAGAAAAATCTCGGCTGGGAGTATACAGAAGAGTTCTATGTGCCTGATGAGGTTTACAAAAACCGTGACAGCATAATTGAAAAAGGTACTAAAGCAGAAGATGACTGGAAAGACATGTTTAAAAAATACTGTGCTGAATATCCTGACATGGCTCAGGAATGGGACACATATTTTGAAAAGAAGCTTCCTGATTTATTAAATGATGAGGACTTCTGGACTTATGAAGGGGATTTGGCTACAAGAGCTTCATCTGAAAAAGTTCTTAACAAGCTTTCAAAAATGGTTCCTAACCTTTTTGGCGGTTCAGCAGACCTTGGCCCTTCAAACAAGTCAGTTATGAAAGACAGAGAGTATTATTCACCTGAAAACCCTGCCGGAAGCAATATTCACTTTGGCATAAGAGAATTTGCCATGACAGCTATTGCAAATGCTCTTTCGCTTCATGGCGGTTTAAGACCATATATTGCAGGCTTCTTTGTATTCAGTGATTACATGAAAGCTGCAATGAGAATTTCCGCACTTATGGAGCAGCCTGTTATAAGCATACTTACTCATGATTCAATAGGTGTTGGAGAAGACGGACCTACTCATCAGCCTATAGAGCATTTAGCGGCTTTAAGAAGCATGCCGGGATACACTGTTATCCGTCCATGTGACACACACGAAACAGCAGCAGCATGGTATCTTGCTCTTACAAGAAAACAGCCTACAGGCATTATTCTTTCAAGACAGACACTTCCGCTTCTTAAAGAAACAGGAAAAGGCGCTTTAAAAGGTGCATATATTATTCAGGACTGTGACGGAGAGCCTGACATTA
>CALWSS010000092.1 GCA_944384255.1 uncultured Clostridia bacterium | reverse complement strand
TATGTATTGTGTTTTGATACCTTCGGCACTCAGTTTTTCCAATATGCGGTTAATTAGAATATGAGTATTTCCGTTTTTTCTTGCACTGCCGTTAATTGCCAAAACTTTCATTTAATTCCTCCGCTTTGCCTATATATGAATAAATAATAATTAGAAACAAATACACATTCAGTATTTAAACAAGAAGTATTTTATAAACACATCTTGTATATTTTTTCAACATCAGAAGGCATTAAATTCTTTAAACCGGTAATTGGGCCGCCGGCACAGGCATGCTCTGCCATAGCTTTAAAGTGAGTTTCATCAATATTCAAATCTGTAAGAGTTGATGAAAGGCCTAATGTGTTAAAGCAGAAATCCGAAAGTGCATTAATTGCTTCCTTTGCGCCTTCCATTGCTGATAAGTTTTCTTTTACACCAAAAACTTTTACTCCGAATCTGTAAATTGCAGGAGCTGTTGTTTCATCTAAAATGTATGTAAGCCAACGAGGCGTTACTATTGCAAGGCCGTGACCGTGAGTAATATCATAATAAGCTGAAAGCTCATGCTCCATTAAATGGCATGCACAGCCGTGAACAGTTCCGGCATCAAGTATTGTATTAAGTGCCATAGATGAAGCCCACATTAAATTAGCTCTTGCTTCATAGTTTTCAGGCTCTTTCATTGCTACAGGTGCCCATTTAACAACAGTTCGCATAACTGCTTCCTGCATTTCAAGAATTAAATCAAATGTTGCATCTCCTGCAAGATAGTAATTGTCTAAAACATGATTAAATATGTCAAATGCACCGCAGGCAGTTTGATAAGACGGAAGTGTGTAGCTATACTCAGGGTTTTCAAAAGCCGCTCTTGGAATAAGGGCACTGCCGCCAAGACCGATCTTTTCGTTTGTATCCATATTTGAAATAACAGCCCAAGCATCCATTTCTGAACCTGTTGCTGCATTTGTAAGTATGGCAATAACCGGAAGGGCATTTGTTACCCATACTCCGCCGGAAACAAGAGGCCATATATCGCCGTTTTCTGTAAGGGCTGCTGCTGCAATTCCTTTTGCACAGTCTATGGTCGAGCCGCCGCCGGCAGCAATTACAACATCAATATTTTCTTTTTTGCATATTGCAGCGCCTTTGTTAACTGTGGAATGTCTTGGGTTAGGCTCAACACCTGAAATTTCAAAGAGTTCAATGCCGCTGTTTTTTGCAATTTCTGTTATGGTATCATAAAGTCCGTTTTTCTTAATTGAGCCGCCGCCATAGACAAGTAGTGCTTTGTTTCCTAATTTCAATACTTCTTCTGAAAGATGCTGAATTTGATTTTTTCCAAAGTAAACCTTATCCGGATTGTGGAATATAAAGTCGTTCATTATTATTTCCTCCTTTAAATTTGTCTGTTTAATAACATATTTAATCAAATAAACTGTTGTTTCATACTCTTCTCTATATGTCAGAGTATATACTGCCTAATTAAATTATAAATTTGTATGGATAAAATATCAAATTGATATATTAAATGGCTTTCCATGCCTAAAACGTATGGAAAGCATGGTGTAATCTGCTTTAAGCAGGAACATGTATAAATATTAGATTATTGCTGTATTTGTGGTGTTTTAATATAAAAGTCAGCCTGACAGAAAAGATTTATAAAATATTAAAAAATATCAGTTTAATTCCTTTATACAAAAAGACTGACGTATATCCAGTAATACCCTGTAGGAAAGAGATAAAGTATAGAATATAATATTCTACAGTTACAAAATCAGTATGGTATGAAAGTTATACAGCAGAAAAATTCAATAAATACGAAAGGAATTAAAAATATGAAAAGTCATGCAAGTAAAATGTATTCCGTGTTCATTGCTTCTGTTTTATCGGTTACACTTTTGCCAACATCTGCCTTTGCCGAAATTACAGATGATTCAGCCCCAAATTTTGAGCTGGATAAAGACAATGAGCAGGGCGAATTTTCAGAAAACTATTGGCATGAGTATGACGGTAAGTCAGAAAACAAAGAACAGTCTGAGTACGGCCAAGCTACAGAAGAAATTATTGAGAATGTAGAAAACAATATTCAAATAGAATATGCAGAAGAAAATACATCAGAGTATGAAAAAAATGATTATGAACTTTTTGATACATATACAGAAAATTCAGTAATTACAATAAATAACACCTCAGAACTTATTGATGCAATTAAAAACCAGAAAGACGGACAAACATGGATAATTGCTTCCGGTGAATATGATGTAACAGAAGTTTTTAACGGTCAAAGCGGTTCATGTTTTATTATAGAAAAAGACAATATAACAATAGAAGCTTATGATAAAAACAATAAGCCGGTAATTTATGGTTTTTCAAGTGCCGCATCAGGAACGGCCAACGGCATAAACGGACAAAATACAATTACTGTTTCAGGCAATAACTGTATAATTAAAGATTTGAAAATTATGCCTTTAGCAGGCTTTGGAAGTAATTCAAATCAGTATCAAAAAGCCCTTGAGGTAACGGGAAATGACAGTTTTACTCTTATGGGCTGTGAGTTTATGTAAAATACATTTAACCATAATGGTGAAAATAATCTTACAGAAGGCTATGCCGGACGGGTATCCCTTAATTTACCTAATGGAAATGCAGAAACCGTAAAAGTTTTAAATAATATATTTACCGGTGCAGTGCTTGACCCACGAACTCCTTTAATTGCAAAAGGCAATGTTTTTAACGGTGTAAGTCCGGTGCATAAAATGTCCGTCAGAAGCCGGTTCCAAAACGGAACAGCTCATAAAGGAACGGTAATATCTGATAATAAATTTTTGAATATTCCTCATGACGGCACAGCTGTTTATGCAGGCTTTGACTCAACGGGAAAGGTAGAGATAAATGCATCGGGCAACTATTGGGGAACTTCTTTAATTTCTGAAATACTTAACAAAATAACGGGAAACGTTATAATAAACAGCTATTATTCAGATGAAAACATGAATGAGCTGGAAACGATAGAAGGGACTTTAGTAACAAACGGAGAAGAACTTAAAAATGAAATTAAAAATGCCGAAAACGGAGATGTTATAACATTTATAAATGATATAACACTTAATGAAACAATTACAGTTGATAAATCAATTACAATTAACGGCAACGGTTTTTCTCTTATTGGTGATAACACAAAATTATATTCTGCTTTTGAAATACTTTCAGGAGAATTTACAATAGAAAATATCAAAATTAAAGAATTCGGCGGAATGAGAGAAGCCGGTTCGTATGCAGTTATTAAAGTGCCTGCTAATGCAGAAGAAACAGTATTAACTGCATTAAATGTAGAAGTAACAGACTTTAACAGAACGGCATTTGACATCCGTTCAGGTAAATTTGAAATAACAGACTGTTATATTAACTGTGAAAACAGCTACAGCAAACAGGAAGGCACAACAAAAGTCCTTACAAAGGGCATACTTGCCGGTATGGCAAACTCAGTTGTTAAAGGAACAGTTTTGGGCACAACTATTGAAACATCAGAGTCAAGATATGATAACTGGTCGTCGGGAGCTATTGAGCTTTACTATAATTCCGATGTAGTAATTAAAGACAGCAGTATTTTAAATGTGCAGACAGGTATATGGTTAGATAACTATTATGCTTTTGATGAAAGCCAGATTGTAAGTGCAGTTATAGAAAACACAGTTATTAAGGCCTCGGATGATGCTGTAAGGCTTTACAGCACATATAACGGAGCAGGTGGAAAAGCCAAAGCTTCCGTTGATATTTTAAGCGGGGATTTTACTGGAAACATTAGATATATAGGCAAAACGGATAATGACAGTATTACTGTAAAAGGCGGTTTATTCTCTGCTGACCCAACCGAATTTTTAGATGAAGGCTATTTGGTAGAGGAAAAAGACGGTAAATTTTTAGTTTTGCAATATCCAGCAAATGACGATGATTCGTCAAATGATAAAGAAGAATTGCCGGAAGATGACTTGCCAAATGAAGACGATTCAACGGGAGACAGCGAAGACCAGCCGGAAGATGAAGACTCGTCAGAAGATAGTGACGACCTGCCGAATGAAGACGATTCAACAGAAGACAGCGAAGACCAGCCGGAAGATGAAGACTCGTCAGGAGATAGTGACGACCTGCCGAATGAAGACGATTCAACAGAAGACAGTGAAGATATACCAAATGAAGACGGCACAACAGAAGATAATGAAGAATTGCCGGATAACAACGAAAATGAAAATCTGCCAAATAACGGCGGAGGCGGAAGCTCTTCTAATGGCGGAGGAAATTCAAAACCAGATACAGAAAGTAAGCCTCAAAATCAGACTGGTTCAACAACAGAAACAAA
>CALWSS010000091.1 GCA_944384255.1 uncultured Clostridia bacterium | reverse complement strand
TGGAGCATAATGCACCCTGAACAGTAACTTTCTTCCAAAGAAGAGCTGCAAAAAGTGCAGGTGTAATAGCTGATGAATAAAGAGCGTAAACGTAGTTCTGAACTGCAAGTACGTCTGGGAAATATTTACCCATTACAAAAGCTACAACAGCAAATACTACAAGGCAAACACGGATGTACCAAACTTTTCTTGATTCTGTAGCATTTTTATCAAAGAATCTGCACCAGATATCCATAACACCGCTTGTTGTAGCAGAAAGAAGATATGAGTTACCAGTTGTAAGTATAAGTGCAGCACCGCAGCCAAGCATAAGGCATCCGATAATAGGATTAGCAACACCAGCGTATGTAAAGAATAAAAGGTCGCTTGTTACGTCTGGGAATACTGTACGAAGTGCGAAACCAAGTGTTGATGAACAGAACATAACGGCAAATATAATTGCTACGAAAATGTAAATAGCATATTTAAGTGATTTGTTGTCTTTACCGGAAGCCATTCTCTGAATGAAGTTCTGGTCACCGATGATGTTCATTGTACCGCCGAATGTAAGGGCTGCCCAACCGAGGAAACCGTAATTTCCGAATGGGAATGCTGTTGTGCCTTCTGCTGTACGCTCAAGAACACCAGCGATACCGCCGTTTCCAACAAATACTGCAACAAGAGCAGCTATCATACAGAATACAATGAATATGGCTGACATAGCATCTGTAAGAGCAACGCTTCGCATACCACCCATCATAGCTATGGCAACAATAATTATAATACCTACTATAGTAGCAACGTCAACACTAAGACCTGTACAAACATAAATTGCGTTTCCGAAAGCTTTGAACTGGTATGCACATGTACCAACATAAGCAATAACTATAACTATAGCTGAGTAGTTTCTTGCAAAAGAACCGTAACGGTCATTAAATACGTTACTTACTGTAATGGAACCACGACGGTTAACCTTTTTAGCAACTACATAAAGGAATAACGGAGCAAAGCTCTGTATTGACATATAAAGAATAGCCGGCCACCAGCCGTAGTTTGCACCAACGGCAAGAGAACCGCCTGTGATAGTACCGCCGCCTACCCATGTAGCAGCCATTGTACCACCGAGTACCAGAGGGCCGAGCTGACCGCCGGCAATTAACATATCCTTGGTGTCTTTAGCAGGGTGTCTTTTGGATGAAATCGCGCCGACAATAACAACAACCAAAATGTACGCAACAACGGCGCCAAGTAATAAATAATTAATGCTCATAAACTTTTACCCTTCTTTCTTTAATATTTTTCTTAAATATTATTCCATATTTAAACCAAACATGTTCGCTTGTGTTTGGAATAAATCAAACTGAAGAAAGATTATGTATTATGTGTAACATGCAATAGTAACTGATGATTAAGTATCATACTCATCATGTTATATCCTTTTAATAAAGACACACCTGTTATTTTTAATAATATATGCCGGTACACCGGTTTATTGCATTAACAAAGTAAATATGTTACATGCAATAGCTGTTTTACAAAACAGCAGTAATTTTATCTAAATATACATGGTTAAATTCGTTCAGCCATGCAGTTAAATTATATTTTTAAACATAAGACTGAAATATCTAATGTGAAAAATGTCTAATGTAAGAATAGGGTATTAAAATATTTTCATAAACAAACTATAATTCAGCCAAAAAAACTATAATTAAATTATAGTTGATAAAATTTATATGTAAACTGCCAATTTATACTGGTTATCATGCCAAAGTGTCATGTTTATGATTAATCGTCTACATGTGTAACAATATTCATAAATCGTCAAAATATTTCGTATTGATATATTTTTTTTATATGTTAAAACTTATAAAATATAGGCTTTGTATAGCAGTAGTTATTTGCAATAATTTACAATAAAATTTTAAAATTCACTTTTATTGCGCAGTATGCATAATTTTAGTCCTTCTAAATTCTTTAAATCAACAAATTTTATCAGCTATGGATTGTGATGTTTTTATTATAACAGAAGGTTTATTGAAAATTGTATACATTTAAGATGTTTCTAAATATATATAGTAACTATAGAGTTTCTGCTTATTAATTCATGAAATTTATTTGAACATTTTGAAGTGTTCGCTATTGTTTTTTTGTATTTTGTGATATAATTTCTAAAAACCATAAATAGTGTTATATTTTATGTGAGCGGATGGTTGCCTATGGATACTAAAAAATGCTGTTTTACCGGAAGACGAAATATTCCCAATGAGTATATTGAATCAATATACCGTGAGCTTGAAAAGGAGGTGTTAAAAGCCATAAGTGAAGGCTATACATGTTTTTTGTCAGGCTTTGCTTCGGGAGCTGATTTAATGGCGGCACAGACCGTTATTAATATCCGCTCCAAAAATGACGGCATACAGCTTGAAGCCTATCTTCCTTATGCACAGAGAGAAAACTCAAGAAGCATATCTAACCTTTTGAGTAAGTGTGATGAAAAGATAATTTGTTCAGATATATATTATAAAGGGTGCTATCACAAAAGGAACAGGTGCATGGTTGACCAGTGCCAAAAACTTATAGCCATAACGGACGGAAAGGAAGGCGGCGGAACAGGCTATACAATAGATTATGCCAGAAAAAAGAATATAGAAATAGTCGAAATTAAATACGGAAAAGATAATAAATAAAGGAACGGTATATATCGTTCCTTTTATATTTTAAAAATACCTTGATTATTTTTGCTTTAGAGTATATTATAAAGAATATCAACTGATAATAATTATTAAATATTCGGACATTAGCGGGTGATTATATGAATGAGACAGAAATTGAGAATATAGAAAGACGGGCGTATGAAAACGCCGTATTTGCTACAGACTGTTCTTATGAAACTGCTGATAAATATGTTGAAAAAATATACTCAATTTATTTTTCACAAAATCAGGGAAACAGCATGATTGAGCATAAAACGGGAGCTGACTTTGATGCACTTTTTAAAAATAAAAAGCACAGCTATTTGTCCCTTGTTAAAAGTGTGGATATGGGCAATCCTCTTAATATGTATTCAATTAATATGGATGCCGGGGAATATAAGTTTCTTAAGGAGTACCTTGTTTACGGCAGGTATCTTATAGAAGCCGGAAAAATCAAAAACATGCTTATTAATCCTGAAAAGACAGATGCTTATAAAAGGCTCTGCAATGTTATACTGGGCCAAGAGGACATGAAAAAAGCTCTCTGCCGCCTTGGAGCAGTATTTCAGTACAGCAAAAGACGTGAAGCTTACAACTTGATGAAAGTGCCTATGCACAAAGTTTTTGCATTTGTCGGCCCTCCGGGAACAGCCAAAACAACTGCTTCTGTTTATTTTGCCAGCATGCTTAAGGAAATGCAGGTTTTAAACGGCACAACAATGGCTTATGTAACAGGCTCTCAGCTTAAAGCCAAATATGTAGGCCAGACAGCGGAAAAAGTTCATGAACTTTTTGTTAAAAATGACATTATTATTATAGATGAGGCATACTCACTGGTAAATTATAATGATTCGGATAAAACAGATAACTTCTCTCAGGAGGCTCTTGCACAGCTCTGCACCGAAGTTGAGGAACACAGCGATGACAAGCTTATTATATTTGCCGGATATGGAGGAGACATAGACGAAAAGAATAATAAAATGAAAAGGTTTTTTAATGAAAACCCGGGCATTGCCAGCAGAATAACATTTACTGTTAACTTTTCGTCGTATAATACCGAAGAAATGCTTGATATATTTGAGCTTCTGGCTAAAAATTCGGATTTTGGCCTTGAAGACGGCTGGAGAGATATTTTAAGACCGTTTTTTGAAAAACGTGTTCATAACCCTAATTTCGGCAACGGCCGTGATGCCAGAAGGCTTCTTGAACAGACAATGTGTGCCGCCGCAGTGGACTTTATTCAGTGGGCTGATGAGGACATGGATATATTTTCCCCTGTAGGCACTGCCGAAAAAGAAAGACTTTTGACTCTTTCATTAAAACACATTAAAGATGCCGTTAAGGAGTTTGAAAAATCAGAATCGGCGGCAGAAGGCAGAGTTGGTTAATTTGTATATTTCGGGAGATGTATAAAATGAAAAAATTAAGACCTGCTGTTATAACAGACAAAAATAATTTCAGGAAATTATGGGATATAAGCTTTGGCGACAGCAAAGATTTCAGCGACTGGTTTTTTGACACACGTTTTGTGCCGGATTACTGTGCACTTATAGAAGAAGAAAACGGCACGGTTTCTTCTGAAGTCCAGTCAATGCCTTTATTTTTAAATGTAAGAGGAACGGCCATACATTCAACTATAATGGTAGGCGCCTGTACACACCCGGACTATAAAAGACGGGGATATATGAAGGAATTGTATACATACTATATGAATATGATAGGTGATATGGGCGTTGTGCTTTGTGCCCATACACCGGCTGTTTTAAGAACATATTTTTATGTAGGCCATTACCCTGTAAGCGATACGGCTTTTATTGAAACTGAAAATTCACAAGGTGCTGATGTAAGCGAAGATATAAAGGAATTTGATTTAAAAAACAATATAAGTCCGCTTTTAAAATGCTACTCTTTGGCATCACAAAGATATTCAGGTATAGTTTTAAGGTCTTTTGCCGATTTTAAATTAAAAATAAGCGATTACCTTTCCTGTGGTGCTAAGTGTGCATGTGTTATTAATGATAACAATGTAACAGCCTATGCTGTATATTTTGACGATGAAAACGGCATAAGCGGAGAGGAAATTATATCTTTAGACGAATTATCAGAGCAAAAAATTGTAAATTTCCTTTTTAATGTGGGAAAAGGCAGAAAAGTTAAAGTTAAACTTCCGCCGGAGACAAAATCGGAGTATAATGGTGGAATTAAAACGGTAAAGCCTCGTAATGTGTGTGGAGTTGCAAATGCTCCGGCACTTTTAAAGGCTGTAGGACGTAATTTGGATTATGTAATAGAAATTAAAGATGAAGCAGTAAATAAAAATAACGGTGTGTTTGATTTTTCCGGCAATAAAACAGATAAAAAGCCGGACATTTCAATGGAAATACAGTATTTTGCTCAGTGGATAATGGGTTACAGGGCTCTTGAGGAAATTATAAAATCAGGAGATTGTAAGTCTTTTAATGAAAAAGCATCTCAGGAGCTTAATAAACTGTTTCCTAAATTAAACTGCCATATAGTAGATGAGTATTGATTAAACTACTGCGTTATTATTACATGTAAAAGTTTAGACAGTAAAAGAAAGGAAGTTTTTATGCAGCTTCAATTCAGAGACATAAATATTGATGATGGTAAATTATTTGATAAGTACAAAAAGAACTGGTGTATAGAAAATGCCGAAATGACATTTGAGCATTTGTATATTTGGGGTGCTCATTCATTTGTGCAGATAGCCGAAGACTGCGGCTGTCTTTACATTAAGTTAAGGTATCCACATGAGCCTTCTTTAATAATGCCGCCTATACCTATTGACAGCAGTGTGGATTATCATGCGGCAGTTATGAAGGCAACTGAATATTTTGAGTCAAAAGGCCACCCGGCTATATTTTACTCAGTATGTGAGCCTTTTAAAGAGATGTTTGAAAAGTACTGCCCTGAGTTTGAGCTTACAGAGCACAGAGAAGCTTGGGACTATGTGTATAATGCAGAGGACCTTATTACACTTAAAGGCAAAAAGTACCACAGCAAACGTAACTTTATAAACAGGCTTAAGCTTAATCACCCGGATTTTCAGTACAGAGCCATAACGGAAGATGATTTTGAAACTTGTATGGCTGTATATGATGAATGGCATAAAGAGCATTTGGGCAAAGACATAGACCAGTATGACGAAAGAGAGTCGGTGGTTAGAGCGCTTCAAAACCTTACTAAGCTTAACTTAAAAGGCGGTGCCATATTTATAAATGGTGAGATGAAGGCCTTTACCGTAGGCGGATTTGTAAATGATTATATGGGTCATATCCATATTGAAAAAGCCGTTGACGGAATAGACGGACTTTATCCGGCTATAAACCAGCTTTTTGCTTCTGAAAACTATAAAGACATGCTTTTTATTAACCGTGAGGAAGATATGGGTCTTGAAGGCTTAAGAAAAGCCAAAGAGTCATATTATCCGGTTAAAATGACTAAAAAATATACTGCCGTATTAAAAAATAAGTGTATATGCAAAACAATATGCAATTCTGAAATATTTAATAAAGAAAGCGTAGCCTGCGGCAAATAAAAATGCTTTTAAAAAGACGCCAAAATATAACGGCGTCTTTTTTTATACTCTTTAATTGGCAAAAATTAAAGTAGACATATAAAAAATATGATAAAATAAATTAACAGTATTAAAACAGATTTATATTTGGATAAAAATTGATTTTTTGCCTGAAATACGGTATAAATCATTAAACAGTCTGATAATTTTCATACTGCCGTCACAAAAGAAATATATAATTACCCGTATTAACGGAGGTGGACTTTTTGCGAAAGATACTTGTTGTTGATGATGAGGAAAATATAAGGCAGATAATATTTAAGTATGCCAAGTTTGAAGGTTATGAAGTTCAGGAGGCGTCAAACGGTTTGGAAGCCGTTGAGATGTGCCGTAAAAACGATTACGATATAATTATAATGGATATTATGATGCCGGAGCTGGACGGCTTTTCGGCCTGCCGTGAAATACGGAAGTTTAAAAATACACCTGTTATAATGCTTTCAGCCCGTGGTGAGGAATACGACAGAATACATGGCTTTGAAACCGGTGTTGATGATTATGTGGTAAAACCGTTTTCCCCAAGAGAGCTTATGATGCGTGTTTCGGCAATTCTTAAGCGCTCCGGTGCTGAGGATAAGGAAGAAAAACACGATATATATGACTCAGGCGGAATTAAAGTTGATTTTACAGGCAGAATTGTGTATATAGACGGCCAAAGAATAAGCATGTCCCCTAAGGAATACGAGCTTTTCTTTTATATGGTGAAAAACAGAAATATAGCCTTAAGCCGGGAGAAAATTATTACCGATGTATGGGGTTATGACTTTTACGGCGGTGATAGAACATTGGATACACATATTAAAATACTGCGTAAAAGTCTCGGAAAATACAGTGACAGAATAGTTACTCTAAGAGGAGTTGGTTACAGGTTTGAAGGCTGAAAAAATAAGCATTAAATGGAAACTTATTTTATATATGACGCTTTTTGTAGCTGTAGAGTTTATACTGATGTCAGCCTTCCACATGTTTTTTCTGGATAACTTTTACAGAAATATAAAAGTAAACGAGCTTAAAAGCGCCGCAAAAAGCATAATGTATCAGCTGGACAGTGAAGATATGGATGCACTGCTTAAAAGCACTTCACGGGAAGGCGGAATGTGCATAGAGATTTTTGAAGAAGACGGCACTGAAAAGTGGTTTGTTGCAGGTATGCCTTTTGGTGTTATACACGATATGAGCATAAGCGACAGGCAGAAGCTTTTTGAAGAAACAATGGAAGAAGGCACAAAAATATATTTTGAAACAATGAATTTTTATGGCCAGCACAAGGAGCAGAAAAATCCTGAAGGCGATAAAGATCCAGGGTTTGATAAGGCGTTAACAGAAAATGACGCTTCCCAACATGAGGGAGCATTCAGTTTTACAGATGCCGAACGAATAAACGAAAACCCGGATATACGACGTGATGTACAGGATGTTTTAATATTAAGCCAAGCCGCCAAATGAATGGTAAAGATGTAGTTATAGTTTTAAGCACAGCTCTTACACCGCTTTTTGCTACACGTGAGATTTTAAATGTGGAAACCATGTATGTCTGTGCCGTAATGCTTGTGGTATCCATACTTTTGGCAGTGCTTATTTACAGAAAAATTTCACGGCCTATTATGAATACAAACAAAACGGCTATGTCTTTAGCAGGTGGAAACTATGATGTTAAGTTTGAATCCAACGGCTACAGAGAGATACGTGAGCTTAACGATACCCTTACATTTGCCGCTTCCGAGCTTAATAAAACCGAAAGCTTAAGACGTGATTTAATGGCTAATATCTCTCACGATTTAAGGACACCTCTTACAATGATTAGAGGCTATGCCGAGCTTATGAGAGATATACCGGGAGAAAACAACAGCGATAACCTTCAAATAATAATAGACGAAACAAACAGGCTTTCTAACTTGGTAACGGATATACTGGATATTTCAAAGCTCCAAAGCGGTGTTATGAAGCTTAACGAAACTGAGTTTTCAATAACAGATACAATAAAAGCTGTACTTAACCGCTACAGAAAGCTTAAAGAACTGGAAGGCTATAAAATAGAGTTTGAAAGTGATAAAAACGTATATATAAAAGCCGACGCTATTAAGATGTCGCAGGTAGTTTATAACCTTTTAAATAATGCCATTAATTACACAGGTGATGACAAAAAAATAACTGTTCGCCAGATTATAAAAGACCGGAAAGTCAGAATTGAAATAGAAGATACAGGCGAGGGCATAGACCCAAAAGACATAAAATTTATATGGGACAGGTATTATAAAGTAGATAAAACCCATAAAAGACCGGTTTCGGGAACAGGCCTTGGCCTTTCAATAGTAAAAAATATTTTAGAGCTTCATGGCTTTGACTATGGTGTTATATCCGATAAAGGAAAAGGCAGTGTGTTTTATTTTCAGGCCGACATAAGCAAAATAGATAATATATAACTGTATATAACGGAAAACAGAAAATTGTTTTCCGTTTTTTTTATTAAATATGGGAACTTACAGCGTTTTATTTCGTATATTATTGATAAACAGTCTGTCTGAACATTAGTAATGTAACAAACAGATTACAATTTGCTTAATTTTATATAAAAATTCATTTTTATTTAAGTATTTAACCATTGTTTATTGTATAATATCAGTATCATAGGCATGAATAATTTTTTCTGTTGTATGTTATAGTTTGTTTTATGCATGCCTGCAAAGGAGGAAGATGGATAATGAAGTATAAAAGATTATTAACTGCTTTTATGACCACTGCTTTAATTACGGGGAGCATAGCACCACAGGCAATGGCAGCAAATTTTGCAGATATAAACGATGTACCTTGGGAAGGTGCCAAAACATACATAAACTCTGTAGCTGATGCCGGACTTATGGTTGGAGATTACAACGATAAGGGTGAAAAAGTATTCAGGGCAAAAGATAAGGTAAGCTACTGCGAAACAATGCAGCTTGTATACAGCCTTATGAAAAGCTATACCGGAAAAGCTGTAGACAGTGCTGTTGTAACAAAATACACAACCGTTATGAGCGGTTATAAAATACCGTCATGGGCCTATGACTGTGTAGCTTACGGCCTTGAAAATGGAATAGTAACTATATCTGATATACCGGGATTTATCAGTTCATCCGGTGCCAGTGTAAATGCTACAAGACAGGACGTAGCTATAATGCTGGGTCGTGCACTTAAAGATTTTGATACTGTTAACAACAATGCTACTCTTAGTTTTAAAGATGCTTCAAGTGTGGCTTCCATAGCTGTGCCGTATGTTGATTTGCTTAACCGTTTGGGAATTATAACAGGCGATGATAACGGCAATTTTAATCCTAAAAACTATATAAACAGAGCCGAAATGGCCGTAATTGTATCAAAAACAAATGATTTAATCAAGTCAAAAGGACAGGGCGGAACATCAACAACAACTCCAGAAACTCAGACAAGTTCCGTTACTGGTACCGTTAAAACAGCTCAGACTGTAGGCGGAAACATTGTTCTTACAGTTGATACCGGTTCATCTACTATGAGCTTTTCAGGCGCTACATATCTTTCATGCTTAAGCGGCTCTAAGGTTATAACACTTTCGGATGTAGCCGTAGGCGATAAAGTCCTTGTTTCATATAACGGTCAAAATATTAAAAGCGTTGTTGTAACAGAGCCTGCAAGCAGTCAGGATACAACAACTGAACAGACAAGCATAAAAGGTACATATTCAAGCATGAATAAATCCTATATAACAATAAAAGTAGACGGAAGCAAAAAAGACTATGATTTATATGATTTTGAATATGTAAGATTCAGTTATGACGGCGACTCAATGGACTATGATGAGTTTAAGGATAAGATAACAAGCGGTGACGATGTTTCTCTGTATTTTGACAGCAACGGTGATGTAATCAAGATTCAGGCTACTGAAGGCGACGGAGAAGTTGACGAGGATGACTATGATTACACAGGTTATTTCGACAAAATAACTACTTCATATATAAGACTTAAGAGCAGTAAATCAAGTTCAACTACTAAGGAATATGACTTTAAAGATGATGACAGAGACAATGTAACATTCTATATAGGCTCAAAAGAAAAGGACTATGACGATTTTTATGATGAAGTTGACGATGACTCTAAGATAGGCCTTATAACAAACGGTGACGATGAGGTAACAAAGGTGTACCTTATTGAAGATGATGACAGTGATTATGATGAAGACGGATATTTCTATAAATTAACTGAAGAATATATCAGAATCACATCAAAGAAAGACTCCAGTAACTATGACGAGTATGAGTTTAAAAATAAAGACAGCGATGATGTTACATTCTATGTAGACGGCAAAGAACGTGATTTTGATTATTTTGATGACAAGGCAGAAAAAGACTATAAGATAGGCCTTATAACAAACAGTTCTGATGAAGTTACAAAAGTTTATATGACAACAGATGATGACGACGACGATGATTACGACGAAACCGGTTACTTATACAAAATAAGCAAATCATACATCAGACTTATGGATAACAAAAACGACGATGACTATGACGACGAGTATGAGTACAAAAATGATGATGTAGATGATGTTACATTCCATGTAGACGGCAAAGAGCGTGATTATGACTACTTCTATGATAAAGTATCTAAAAAAGATAAAATAGGCCTTGAACTTAACAGTTCCGATGAAGTTACCGATGTATATCTTATAAGCTCATCAAGCTCATCAACAGATGATGTTAAAGGTGAGATACGTTCTATTTCTTCATCATCTGTAAAAATTCAGGGCTCATCAAGCAATTATATTGTTGATGACGCTGACGACATAGATGTTGATGTTGATGACGGAAAGGACAATATAGATGATTATGACGACCTTGTTGATGCTTTAAACGACGATGATAAAACTGCCGAAGTAACCCTTGAGTATGACGACGATAATTATATAGTTTCAATAGAGGGCTATATTTCAGGCGGTACAGGTCTGCTTTCAAGCATAGATACTTCAAACAAAATAATAGGTATAGAGTTTGACAGTGGAACAACTACAAAATACTACTATAAGAGCAGTATTAATGTAGATTTAAGATACTATGACTCAAGTGTTGAGGGTCTTGAAAAAGCCATAGACGGTGAGAAAAAGGCCGACAGAGAGGTTGATATAACTGTAAATTCCGACGGATATATTACAGATATTGAGTCAAACGATATTTAATTAAATAAAAAAGTGTTTAACGGGGCTTTGCCGTAAGGCGGGCCCCATTAATTTTAAGGAGATAAAAATATGCTCTACAGCCCAAACATAAAAAAAGCAGTAAACATAGCTTTTAAGGCACATAACGGCCAGTATGATAAAGGCGGTTATCCGTATATTATGCATCCTCTGCACTTGGCCGAAGAAATGGAAACGGAAGATGAGGTTATAACATCACTTCTTCATGATGTGCTGGAAGATTCCGACGTAACTATTGATTTTATTAAATCCAGCGGCTTTTCATCAGCTGTAATTGAGGCATTAACAGCTCTTACAAGACAAAAAGATGAAGAATACGGCCAATATATAAAAAGAATAAAAAGCACAGGCGGTATAGCCTTAAAAGTTAAAAAAGCGGATTTACGCCATAACATGACATTAGGACGTATTGAAAGTTTTACCGAAAAAGACAAAGAGAGGCTTCAAAAATATAAAGCTTCATATAAAGAGCTTTCAGAGGAATAATATACTTGAAAACCTATCGGATTACAGATAAAATATAACGGAGGTGATTAAATGAGAGTTTCTACAAAAGGCAGATATGCTTTAAGAATAATGATAGATTTGGCAGAGCATAACACAGGAGAATATATACCGCTTAAGGATATCTCGGCTCGTCAGGGCATAACAATAAAATATATGGAGCAGATAATACCACAGCTTAATAAAGCCGGGTATTTAAAAAGCCTCAGGGGCAACGGCGGCGGATACCGCTTGGCTAAAAGCCCTGAAAGCTATGTAGTAGGGGATATATTAAGAGTAATGGAAGGCCCGCTTTCGCCGGTAGCCTGTATAGACGGCGACGGAGTAGACTGCCAGAGAGGCAGGGAGTGTCAAACGGTATGGTTTTGGCATGGACTTAAAGATGTAGTTGATAAATACGTAAACAGTTTTACTTTAGCCGATTTTCTGCCAAAAGAAACAAATGAGTAAGAGGAGTTAAAATATGGAGCTGAAAAATAAAAAGCTTTTCCTTTTTGATATAGACGGCACGGTGTCTGTAGGAAATACGTTTATTGACGGGGCCAAAGAGTTTTTGGAATATATTTCTCAAACAGGCAGAAAGTACATATTTATTACAAATAATTCCACAAAAAGCGTTTCGGATTATATACTTAAATTCAGGAATATGGGCCTTGAAACAACAGACGAAAATTTTGTAACGGCTTCTACTGCGGCAGTTAAATATATACGAAATAAATATAAAGAAAGAAAAATATATACTATAGGCACAAAGTCATTTGTTAAAGAATTAAAAAAAGGCGGAATTAATGCTGTAGAAAGTTTTGAAAAAGACACGGCTTGTGTACTTGTGGGCTTTGATAATGAGCTTACTTATGAGAAAATAGAAACGGCCTGCCATATACTTAGCACTACAAATGCCGACTATGCCGCCACCAACCCGGATTTGGTATGCCCGGCACCTTTCGGCTTTATACCGGACTGCGGCTCTATATGCCGTATGATAAATGAGGCAGTAAAAAAGGAGCCGGTTTTTATAGGTAAGCCTGAAAGTCTTATTGCCGATATGTGCCTTGAAAACACAGGCTTAAGCCGTGAAGAAACCCTTGTTGTAGGTGACAGGCTGTATACAGACATACTTTTGGGAGTAAAAAACGGTATAGACACAGCCGCCGTTCTTACAGGTGAAACTGATGCTCAAGAAATTAAATTAAGCAGTTACAAGCCGGATTATGTTTTTAATTCGGTTAAAGATTTATTTAATGCAATTAAATACTGAAATAAAGAAGGTGTTCAATAACAGCTATGGGAATTAGAAAAATTATATCAGCAGTTTTAATTTTTGTTTTGTCTATAAGCAGTGTATGCTTTGCACAGGCTCAAAATACACAAAGCCAGTACAGCATAGATGTAAATTTAACTAATAATCAAGTAATGGTATATAAAAAAGACCAGAATGGTGAGTATACAATACCATATAAAACTTTTGTCTGCTCCGTTGGTAAAGGAACACCGGAAGGCGAATTCTATACAACCAATAAATACGAATGGAGAGCTCTTTTTGGCAATGTATACGGCCAGTATGCTACAAGAATAACAGGTCATATACTTTTTCACTCTGTACCGTATTTAAAAACAGATAAGTCAACTCTTGAGTATGAGGAATACAACAAACTGGGACAAACGGCTTCTATGGGCTGTATAAGGCTTTGCGTTGCCGATGTAAAATGGATATATGACAACTGTCCTTCAGGCACAAGAGTAAGAATGTTTAAAAGCAATGAGCCAATGCCGCTTCCAAAGCCGCAGGCCATTAAAATTGATGTAAACGATACACAAAAACGTGGCTGGGACCCTACGGACCCGGATAAGAATAATCCTTGGCATGTTGTTTTGGCTAACTCTTCACAGAATGAAAGCGGAACAAAAATAACATCACCTGAGAGTGTAACTGTTATAAAAAATACTAATGAAACAGAAAAAGTGCCAAGTTATGATGTAAAAACTGTAGATGTGTATGCAAAGTGGTTTTACAGAGCAAAGGCACTTTATATAGACGGTGAATATTATATTTCAATGCAGGAGATACTTGACTTTTTGAATTCAATAGGTGTTGAAACAGATACTCAGAATATAACCGGCGACGGATTTACGGTAATGCTTGATAACACATGTACCGTAAGTGATGATGAGCTTAATGCAATAATTGCCGAAAATGCCGGTCAGAACACAGCACAAAACAAAAAAAGCGTGCTACTGTGTTTTGGCTCAAACAAAATTAAAACTGATGTTTACAGTTATGAAGGCAAAAACATGTTTAATATAGGTACTGTGTGCTATATAACAGGCTGTAAAATGACAGTAAACAATGATGAAATAACTATAGTAAAATAAAGAAATAATAAAAAGGCTTAAGCATTTGTGCTTAAGCCTTTATTGTATGTAGTTTTTTATTTTTCCGGTGTAATAATTACAACACAGCGTGAGTTTTTAACAACATGTGCCGTAACTGAACCAAGCATTGTCTGATGTCCCGGTTTTGATGACTTAGTCATAATAATGGCATGAACTTTGTTTGCATTGGCATACTCTATTATTTCAGTGCCGGCGGATTTGCCTACAAGGACTTTTTTGTCACAGACTTTATATCCGTCAAGCTGTTTTTCCACATCATTAAGCAGAGGCATGTTTTCTTCGTATACCTTTTCCGGCTCAAACTCCGTGCGGATAAAAGACTCGTAATCTTCTTTAACAGTTACAAGGGCAATTTCAATTTCCTTAGGGTCATAGAGCTTTCTTACAAGGTCTACAGACTTCATACAGCGTTCTGAACCGTCGACAGGCAGTAAAATTTTTTTCATATTAAAAACCTCCCCGTGAAATAACTCAAGGCGATGTTTTAACAACACCGGGCTGGATTTAAATTTTTGTTCTTATGTAAATATTATACATCATGGCGTAATTATGTCAATGCTTTGTACCAATAAATATATAATTTTTTAGTATTCAGCAAAATAATTGTT
>CALWSS010000090.1 GCA_944384255.1 uncultured Clostridia bacterium | reverse complement strand
ACAACAAGAGAACACAAGGAAGGCGATATTGTAGGTCTTACATTTGAACCGGAAGATATACACATAATGAGTAAAGGAGGAAACTGAAAATGAAGCAATTCAAGACAATGGCTTATCCGTATATAGTTTGGATTTGTCTGCTTATTGTATTGCCAATGCTGCTTATACTTGTTTATGCCTTTACAAAAACCGGAAATGATGTGGCTACAATAAAGTTTTCATTTGAAAACTTCGGCAAATTTTTCAGTGACGCCATATTCCTTGATGTTTTAAGACGTTCCCTTATAATAGCCATTGCCACAACGGTTATTTGTGTTTTGCTTGGGTACCCGGCAGCTTATATTATAGCTAATGCCGAAGGCAGAAAAAAAGTAATGCTTATATTGCTTATAACAATACCTACATGGATAAACATGCTTGTTAGAACATACGCTTGGATGGGTATTTTGCAGGATAACGGCATAATTAATTCTTTGCTGGGCCTTATAGGCTTAGGCCCGGTTAAAATGATTCATACAAGCTTTGCAGTTATATTGGGTATGGTTTATAACTTTATACCTTTTATGATATTACAGATTTATACATCTCTTACTAAAATGGATAAAAGCCTTTTGGAAGCAGCCAGTGACTTAGGAGCAAACAAAGTTCAGGCATTTTTAAGAGTAACACTGCCTCTTTCAATACCGGGTGTTATAAGCGGTATAACGCTTGTTTTCCTTCCGGCAGTATCAAGCTTCTTTATACCAAAGCTTTTAGGCGGAGGACAGTATGTGCTTATTGGAAACGTAATTGAAAACCAGTTCCTTACAGCAGGCGACTGGAATTTCGGTAGCGCCATATCCCTTATAATGGCTGTTATAATTATGATTTCCATGTATATTACAAAGAAAATAGATAAAGGCGAGGCTATGGAAGGAGGAGAGAGAAAGTAATGAAAAATAAAAAGATATTTTCAAAGCTTTTTATGATATGTCTGATGATATTCTTCTATATGCCTATTGTTTATACAGTTGTATTTTCTTTTAACAGTAAAAAATCACTTACTCACTGGAGCGGTTTTTCACTTACATGGTATGAGAAAATGTTCTCCAGCCGGGATATGATGAGTGCTTTATGGACTACAATTTCAATAGCCATACTTGCCACAATAATTTCAACGGTTGTAGGTACAATTACTGCAATAGGTCTTTCAAAGTCAAATAAAGTGCTTAAAAACATAGTGGAAAGAATAAACGATTTCCCTATTATGAACCCGGAAATTGTAACAGCCATAAGCCTTTTAATGTTATTCAGCGCTCTTGGAGTGCAGAAAGGCTACATAACAATGCTTTTGGCACATGTTATGTTCTGTATACCTTATGTTATGCTAAGTGTAAACCCAAAACTTAGAAGCCTTGACCCTAACCTTGCAGATGCAGCACTGGATTTAGGTGCTACACCGTGGCAGGCACTTATAAAGGTTATAATACCACAGATAATGCCGGGAATAGTTTCCGGAGCATTAGTTGCCTTTACAATGTCATTTGATGACTTTATAATTTCATACTTTGTAACAGGTAACGGCGTAAGCAATATTTCAATACTTGTTTACACAATGAGTAAACGTATTAACCCATCTATAAACGCCCTTTCAACCATAATTATACTTATTATAACGGTTGTTCTGGTGCTTATAAATATTATACCTGTACTTAAAAAAAGGGGAGGAGTAAAAGAATGAAAAAAATAATAATGGCTGCATCTCTTATTGCGGCAGTAGCGCTTTCAGGCTGCGGCTCAAGCGCAACATCATCATCAGATGCTGTGGAGAAATACGGCTCTGATACTCTTAAGTTTTATAACTGGGGAGAATATGTAGGAGAAAATGTAATTTCAAATTTTGAGGAAGAGTATGGAGTAAAGGTAATCTCCGAATACTTTGACTCAAACGAAATGATGTATACAAAGCTTCAGGCTGGGGACGCTTATGATGTAATAGTACCTTCTGACTATATGATTGAAAGACTTATAAAAGAAGACATGCTTCAGGAGCTGGACTTAAGCCTTATACCTAATATGAGTGAACTTGCAGACGGTGTTAAAAATCTTGCTTTTGACCCTGAAAATAAATATTCTGTTCCTTATTTCTGGGGTTCTGTAGGTATTGTTTATAATCATAACAATGTACCGCAGGAAGAAGTTGAGGAAAAAGGCTACAGCATACTTAAAGATACAAAATACAAAGGCCGTATTTATATGTACGACTCTGAAAGAGATTCATTTATGATTGCTCTTAAATCTTTGGGTTATTCAATGAATACAGATAACGAGGAAGAAATAAACGAAGCTTACAACTGGCTTGTTGAATTAAACAACACAATGGATCCGGTTTATGTAACAGACGAAGTTATTGACAACATGGCTAACGGTCTTATGGATATGGCTGTTGTTTACAGTGGTGATGCGGCTTATATACTTTCTGAAAATGAGGATATGAGCTACTGGATGCCTAATGAGGGAACAAATCTTTGGGTTGACTCAATGGTAATTCCTAAAAATGCCGAAAATCCAAAACTTGCCCATGAATTTATTAACTATATTCTTTCATACGACGCTTCCTATGACAACAGCTCAACTGTAGGATATGCTTCTCCTAACAAAGAAGTTCTTGCCGAAATGAGCGGTGAAGGCGGAGAGTACGAAGGCAATGAAGCATATCTTCCAAGAGAAGGCTATGAAAAAGACGAAGTATTTAACGATAACGAAGTTTTAAGACAGAAACTTTCTGAGCTTTGGATTAAAGTTAAGGCTTCAAACGGCTGAAAATAATAAATAATTAAAAAATAAAATAATAAAAAGCACTGAAATCTTTTTAAGAAATCAGTGCTTAATTTTTACTCTTTTATAAGAACTTCTTTAATTTCAGCGGCATACATTGTGTGGTAGTCTTTTTGTGGATACCATTTGTCTATAATAGATTTATCAATAAAGCATTCTTCTTTAAGCTCCTGAGCAAACACTTTGCGGCAGATAAGAACAATTTTGCTTTCGTCAAAATACGGAGTATCATTTTTGTAGTCAACTGTAAGATTTGAGTTTTTGATTTTGTCCTCATCACGGCCTGAAACTGTGCCGCAATAATTAAGAATGTTTCTGTATGCATCGCCTAATACATTAATTGAAAATTCTTCTGAAGCGTCTATAAATTCCTTTGTGTATCTCTGAGGACGGATAAATACAAAAGCTGTAGGCTTGCCCCACATTATGCCGGCACTGCCCCAAGAAGCTGTCATTGTGTTTACTTTGTCGTCTTTTTTGGCTGTTATTAAAAGCCAGTCCTTGCCTATCATTTTAAATATGTTCTGGTCTAAATCCTCTGCCTGTATTGTTTTAAACATTATATATTCCTCCTTTTTTTAATCTCGTTTAAAAACTCATAAGGTATTTTTAAGTTGCCTTTGCCTTTTCCAAGATAAATACCGGTTTTGTTTGTACCGTGAAAGTCGCTTCCGCCGCTTTTGGCAAAATTATATTTTTCGGCTATGGAGTTTATAAATTTTTCCTCCTCAGCAGAATATGTGGAGTACATAACCTCTATGCCTTCCATGCCTTTTTGCCTTAATTCCTGAGCCATTAATTCTATCTGCTCATTATTAAGGCGGTAAAGGGTAGGATGAGCCAAAACAGGCACTCCTCCGGCATTTTTAATAAGGCTTATGCATTCTTCCGGTGTAGGCAGTATTCTTGGTACATAGCCCGGCATACCGGTAGATATATATTTGGCAAAAGCCTCTTTTTTGTCTTTAACATAGCCTTTTTTAACCATTAAAAGGGCATAATGCGTTCTTGAACAGCTGTCCCTTCCGGCTATGGCTCTAAGCTCGTCATAAGTCATAGGAAAGCCCAGCTCTGTAAGGCGCTTAACCATTTTATGGTTGCGGTCAATTCTTTGCTGAAGTATTGTTTCGGTTTTTTCAAGAAGCGCCTTGTTTTTGTTGTCTATAAAAAGACCTACAATATGAATTTCTTTTGTTCGTTCAATAAACGGTGCTGAATAATATGAGGCAAGCTCAATACCGTTTATTGCCTCAATACCGTATTTTTTCCCGGCATCTGTAAATTCTTCTGTTCCTGATACACAGTCGTGGTCTGTAAGAGCAACAGATGAAAGACCTATCTGTGACGCATTTTTAATTATCTCTTCAGGAGTAAGTGTTCCGTCGGAATATACTGAGTGTGAGTGAAGATCTATAAAACCGGTTAATTCCATTTGTTATCACCTCTGATATATATTTAATCACAAAGATTTTACTGGGGCAATGAATATTTTTTAAATATGGCAAGTAAAATTGTAAAAAAGAGAAAGAAGTGTTGTTTTTGAAAACTACTACAAATCAGGCTCCGGCAGGAAATAAGGGTGTACTCTACGGTATACTTTACGGCCTTATACCGGCATTGTTTTTTACGGCGGCGGCATTTTTGGTATGTGCCGTGCTTCTTACATATACCGATATAAGCGAAAGCTTTATTGCGCCGTTTTCTTTGGCTATTACCGTTATAAGCTCGTTTTTTGCCGGATTTAAAACAGCCTCTAAAGCGGAGAAAAAGGGTATACTTTGGGGAGCTCTTTCAGCAGGAGTTTATATAGCTGTTGTTCTGCTTATTATAATGCTGCCTTATAGCGGAAATATAAGCTTATTTAGGGTTTTATCCGTTGGTTTATCTCTTGTAAGCGGAGCAATAGGCGGTATTTTGGGAATCAATACAAAAAAATGACTTTTCAAAATAATATAAACGTGATATAATGTGCCATGATAAAGTACTTATATGACCATATAAAAGGAGGGTATATCATGAAGCACGTTAAAACTATGAATACTTCTATGCTTAAAAATACAATGGCAAAAGGCGGCTGCGGCGAATGCCAGACATCTTGTCAGTCAGCATGCAAAACAAGCTGCACAGTTGCAAATCAGGCTTGCGAAAACAGATAAGAAAAAAGAGATTTGCGTTTAAAACCTCGGTTGCAAAATCGAGGTTTTGTTTTGACTTAAAGTTAATTAAAAAATTATTATAAACCTGTTTTAAAGCATGAAGTTTAAGCTGTCAGTATTTAAGACAGGGCTTTTTATTGGCTGATTATATTTTTATTTTAATAAGGAAGTGACAAAATGATACATAAGTTCAGTATGAACGGTGTTAATGTGGTGCTGGATGTTTTCAGCGGTGCCGTTCATGTTGCAGATGATACAATGTTTGATATTGTAGATTCTTACGAAAACGGGTCAAGAGAAGAAGTTATTAAGCTTTTTGGTGATAAATACTCCAAAGACGAGCTTAACGAAACAATGGACGAGCTTGATGAGCTTAGAAAAGAAGAAATGCTTTATGCTCCTGACATTTATGAAAATGTTATTGATTTTGTAGATGCAAGGGAACCGGTTGTAAAGGCACTTTGCTTACATATAGCCCACGACTGCAACCTTAAATGCAAATACTGCTTTGCAGAAGAAGGCGAGTATCATGGCCACCGTTCTTTAATGAGCAGTAAAGTAGGAAAGGCTGCTATTGATTTTATAATCAAAAATTCCGGCAAAAGACATAACCTTGAAGTTGACTTTTTCGGTGGAGAGCCTTTAATGAACTTTGATGTAGTTAAAGAGATAGTTGAGTATGCAAGGCAGCAGGAAAAGTTATACGACAAGAATTTCAGATTTACAATTACAAC
>CALWSS010000089.1 GCA_944384255.1 uncultured Clostridia bacterium | reverse complement strand
AACATACTTATACCCTGAGAGGCTATTGTGGCAAGAGCAGTTCCTTTTACATCCAAATTAAAATATTTAACAAGCACTATATCTCCAATTAAGTTTAAAACACCTGCAACAGCAACGAATATAAGCGGACTTTTTGAATCACCGTAGCCTCTTAAAATAGCACTTATGGCATTATAGCCGCATATAAAAACAACACCTATAGCGCATACTCTCACATAATCAGTAGCAAGAATAAAAGAGTCTTCCGGTGTTTGAAGTACTTTTAAAACAGGTGAAGCGAATATGTAAAGCAGAAAAGAGAGCAGAACGCCAACTATAAAAAACACAGTAAGGTTTGTTGATATGGTTTCTTTTACCTCATCGTTTCGTTTCATGCCAACATATTTGCCTGTAAGGACTGTTCCACCCAAAGTAAGGCCGGAAACTATACTTGTTATTATTTGAGTAACCTGTGTTCCTGTAGAAACTGCCGCAACACTTTCGGCTGAGCAGTACCAGCCTATAACCATTAAGTCTGCGGCACCGTAAAGAGCCTGTATTAAGTTAGCCAATAAAAACGGTATGGAAAAAGTAATAACTGTTTTTATTATGCTGTTTTTAGTTAAATCGTTTTTTGCATCCAATTTTACTAACCCCCTATATCTGTTTAATACAGACTAAAGCCTCTATCAGATAGAGAGTCAAGCTCTTTTAAATGGAATTTCGATTTCAGTTACAAACTGTCCCAACTGTTCGGTCAGGCCTGAGTCTATGTATGTAATTTCTAATGAATCACCGGATATTTCAAATTTATTATCTTTCATATAGTCCATAAGTCTTTTATAATAAGGCGGAGAGTCAACATGTGTTCCGCAAAAACGTATAAAAATATATTCTCCTTTATTAATTATTGAAGCAGGACTTTGACACAGGTCTTCATCTTCTATAAGCATAAAAATGGAAGAAAATGAATTGTAGCTCATATTTTGTATGTTTTCTGCACTTAAACGTACACCTATTTTACCAAGGAATACCGAAGAGTTTAAATTATGATTCCTTTCAAGTCTTCTTATTGAATATTCCAAGTCATCATTAACTGGTATATCGCTTTTTAATACAAGTGCTTTCCTTTCAGGAAAGTTCCTAATGCTTATTTCTTCTAATTTCCAAGAAGAAGCTTCTTCTATTTGCTTAATTCGGTTATTAATTTTGCGCTCTATTAAATCAAGTTCCTTTTTTTTGTTCTCAATTATTTCTTTTTGATTTTTTAGAAGGCTAATCATTACATTTACATCTTTATGTTCAAAAAACTCAGAGATTTTTTCTATGGACATATCAAGAGCCCTAAGATATCTTATTGTATTAAGTTTTTCAAACTGTTTAGTACCGTAGTACCTATAGTTGGATTTATCGTCTACATATTCCGGTTTAAGAAGGCCTATTTTATCATAATATCTTAATGTACGGATATTGATATTAAAAAGTTTTGCCATTTCACCTATTGAAAATAAATCACGCATTTAAACACCTCCTTATAAAATTATATCATTGGTTTTAGAAAAAACACATTATATAAATTGAAATAAACGATATAAAAAGTAATAAATATTTTAATTTTTATTGTTGAGAATATGATAAAATAAGTATATAATTAAATCTCAGCTAAAATAAGTTAAAAGGTGAATAGCAATGATTTTATGTGAAAATAAATATTTAAGAATTTTATTCTGGGTTTTAGCTTTAGGAACAGCAATGCTGATATTTTTCTTTTCTTCACAGGTTTCCGATGAAAGCACAAATGTAAGCAATTCCGTAACAGCTTTTATTGCAAGAATATTTGTTAGGGATTATGATATTTTGTCGGAATATGATCAATACATGATAATTAGTTCAATGAACGGATTTGTAAGAAAAGCGGCACATTTTTCAATATACACAGTACTGGCTGTTTTTGTTACATCAGCTCTTGCGACATATCCAACGTTAAGTACAAAGCTCAGAGCAGTTTATTCCATACTGCTTTGTACTGCTTATGCTTCAAGTGATGAGCTGCATCAGTATTTTGTGCCGGGCAGATCATGTGAATTAAGGGATGTGTTTATTGATGCCTGCGGTGCCGTTTTAGGCATTTTAATAGTTACAGCTGCAATATATTTTTACAGACAGAAAAAAGTTAAAAGTTAAAAGCCGCCGTTTATGGCGGCTTTTGTTTTAGCCTAAAGCCACATCAAGTATCATCATTATTAAAAATCCTATTATAATACCAAGGGTGCCTAAGTGGGAGTCTTTATCTGCATTAGCTTCAGGAACCAGTTCCTCAACTACAACATATATCATAGCACCGGCAGCAAATGAAAGAAGATATGGCATTAAGTGCTCTATATTTGCAGCTGCAAGAACAGTCAGTACACCAAAAACAGGTTCTACAAAGCCTGAGAGTGTACCGAGGAGAAAAGATTTTTTGCCTGAAAAACCCTCCTGATTAAGTGGCAGAGAAACAGCAGCGCCTTCCGGGAAGTTTTGAATGCCTATACCTAAAGCAAGGGCAAAAGCTGTTGAATACTGTGCCATTTGGCCTATGTTTTCAGCTGCAAGAGCAAATGCAAGGCCGACAGCCATTCCTTCCGGTATATTATGAAGAGTTATTGCTGTTATAAGCATAGTGGTACGTTTTAATTTTGCGCTGCTGTTGTCTTTAACTGTTTTAGAGATGTATATTTTAGTTACTATTTTATCCATGGCAAATAAAAACAGTGCTCCTGTAATTATTCCTATGGCAGGTGGTATAAAATTAGGCAATGATGAATTTTCTGCCTGTTCAATGGCAGGAAGCAGAAGTGACCAAACAGAAGCGGCAATCATTATTCCTGCTGCAAAACCAAGAAATACACGTTCAAAAGTATTGTTTAAAGACTTTCTGAAAAAGAATACAAGAGAAGCACCTAATGTGGTCATTAAAAATGTAAATCCGGTGCCACATGCTGCCCATATAACGGCAGTTTTCATATATAATCATCTCCTAAATTAAATGCTATTAACATAATATGAAAAACTTCGGTATAGGCGCTTGTTCAAGTTTAATTTGTATTCGGTTTTTATCAGTGTTGACAGTTAAATATTTGCTGTTTTATAATTCTATTTGTGAACTGCATTTTAGGGGGAAAGGAATTTTAAATGGCTTTTATAATTAAGGATAAAAAACTTATTATAGAGGAAATTCGTTATTTAAGCCTGAACTCAAGATTTAATGAGCTTAAAAAATATACTCAGCATGGAAATACATCTGTCTATGAGCACTGTGTTAATGTAGCATGCTTAAGTTTATGGATTTGTGAAAAAACCGGAATAAAAGTAAATAAATATTCCCTTGTAAAAGGTGCTTTATTGCATGATTACTTTTTATACGACTGGCATGTGCCAGATAAAACTCACATGCTTCATGGTTTTACTCATCCTAAAGTTGCATTTAAAAATGCATCGCAGGTCTTTAAGCTTAACGACAGAGAAAAAGACATTATTACTAAGCACATGTTTCCTCTTACCCCGGTTCCGCCGCATTTTAAAGAGAGCTGGATAGTAACCATATCTGATAAAATATGTTCGGTAATGGAAATTTTGCATTTAAAATACAGGCTTTTATAACATTTAACCTCTTTAAAGGAGGAGCAAAATGGCAGTCAGCGAATTTATACTTTTATTTGTTATATACAGTTTTCTGGGGTGGCTGTATGAAAGCACTATATGTTCTTTTTTAACAGAGAAACACTTTATAAACAGGGGCTTTTTGATAGGTCCGTATTGCCCCATATATGGTGTAGGGGCTACACTGTGCACCGCTGTATTTAATGAAAACAGCAGCAAAAACATATTTGTTACTTTTATTATTTGTGCTGTTGGTGCATGTGTAATTGAGTACATAACGTCTTATGTGGCCGAAAAGCTGTTTAATACACGTTGGTGGGACTACAGTGAGCTGCCTTTTAATATAAACGGAAGAATATGCTTATATGGAGCAATTATATTCGGTTTAGCAGGTACAGTAATTGCTTTAATTGATCCGTATATACAAAAGCTTTTTATATATATTGACAATAAATTTATAAACAGAATAGCTGTACTTGTTTTTCTGGTAATGGCAGCCGACTTTTTCAAAACACTTTCAAGCTGGATTAAACTTAGCAGCAGTTTAAAAAGTATCCATGAATCCTTTAGCGAGAGACTTGAAAAAACTAAAGAAAACGCATTTAAAAGGGCACTGCTTATTGAAAAGAAGTATAAAGACGGAATTATCGTTCATGGAAAGATACTGAATAAACATTTCAGTGTTCCTATAGGTGGAGGAGAAATGCGTTTTTTCAAAGCATTTCCAAGCTTAAAATCCAAGAAATATAACGAAGTAGTAGAAAAAATTCAAAGCGAGATTTTGAAGCATAAAAAAGGAGGAAAAGTATGAACTATGAGATTTTAGGAACTATTGCACCGGCTGTTGAATTTACTCTCAGCAGAGGTGAATCGCTTTTTACTCAATCCGGCGGAATGTCTTGGCAAAGTGATGGAATAAGAATGGAAACAAATGCAAGAGGCGGAATGTTAAAAGGTATCGGAAGAATGTTTTCCGGCGAATCATTCTTTATGGTTACATACTCGGCTATGACTGACGGTGCTAAAATTGCCTTTGCAACTACTGCTCCGGGTCAGGTAATGCCTGTTAATGTAAATGAGCATAATGGAATCATACTTCAAAAAGGTGCTTTTTTATGTGCTCAGGAAAGCGTTGAACTTAGCTCGGTATTTACCAAAAAGTTTTCATCAGGTCTTTTTGGCGGCGAAGGATTTATATTGCAAAAACTTACAGGCAGCGGTATGGCATTTATTGAAGTAGACGGAGATCCCGTTATTAAAGAGCTTGCTCCGGGAGAAGTTATAAAAGTAGACAGCGGAAATGTAGTGGCATTTGACGCTTCAGTAAATTATGAAATAGAAACGGTTAAAGGTGTAGGCAATATACTTTTTGGTGGGGAAGGATTATTTCTGACAAAGCTTACATGACCGGGAAAAATTATAATGCAGACAATGAGCATAAATGAATTAGCCGGAAGAATCAGGTCTTATATACCAACTAAATAACAAAAACCAAGGACGGAACAAATATCCGTCCTTTTTATGTTAACCCGACATAATGACGGGATTATTTTATATAAAGTAAACAACAACCATAAACATAATAAGTGCACCACAAAGACAGTACCAAGTATTGAAGCTTTTTTCTTCTATTTCTCCAATTTCTTTTATATTAGGTATTTGCCTTTTTAAACCAATGCCCAAACTGATGAAAAACAGTTCCAAAACTGAAACTATTATAGGTGCATGCTTAAATGTTATGCCACAGGCTGTAAAAGACGCTATAATAAGATAGGTGTTTAAAACAGCGTAAATAAGAGGAAAAATTTTGCCGAAACAAAACATGTTTTCTATAAATGCCGCTTTTTCACTTTTACTGCGTATAATAAGTGCTATTCCTAAGCAAAAGGTTATAACGGCGGCTATATTTTTCAGCTGTACTTGATTATATTTTGTTAAAAGGTAATTAGTAGTAATTTCTCCTGCTTTGGCTGAAAGAATTATTAACCAGAAAAATATTACTCTAAGCAGAGAAAAATTCTTTATTCTTTCGTTTTTTATAACCATGCCTGTGCCGAAAGCCATTACGGATAACAAGAGGGAAAGTATTATTATTTTATAAAACATTTTCAGCCTCCGGTTTTTGTTCAGTTATATTTTATGAAGCTGTATGTTTTTTGTGTATGTCCCGTTAATATAAACTTTTTAAAGTCCCATTTTTTTAAGAAGAAATGATTCGAATATTTGTATGCCTTTATACATTAAAGCCGCAAGAAGGGCAAGTATAATAACGCTCATCATTACCCAGTCAAGCTTAAATACCTGACTGCCGTATACTATTAAATAGCCAAGGCCTTCTTTAGCGGCAAGAAATTCGCCTACTATAACACCTACAAACGACAGGCCTACATTAATTTTAAGGGCATCAATAATATATGGTGTAGCAGAAGGAAATACTACTTTAAAAAGAACATCTTTCTTGTTTCCGCCAAAAGAACGTACAAGGCGTATATCGTCTTTATCGGCATTATTAAATCCGCCTAAAACGTTAATAATAGTTACTATTACGGAAGTAAGAAGGGCAACTGCTATTATGGCTTTCATATTGTTTCCCAGCCACACAATAATAATAGGCGCTAAAGCTGTTTTAGGCAGGCTGTTTAAAACAACAAGGTATGGGTCACATACTTTATTAATAAAGCTGTTCCACCACAAAATAACAGCTACTAATGTGCCCATAACAGTTCCAATGCCAAAGCCCACACATGTTTCAAATAAAGTTATGCCTATGTGTCTAAGCAGAGAGCCGTCTTTAAGCATATCTATGGCACAGACTATAATACTGCTTGGTCTGCTGAATATAAACGGGTCTATAACACCTGTGTCAGCGGCTATTTCCCAAATAACAAAAAAGAGTATAAATATTGCCACTCTTGTTATTTTAACTGCCTGTTTTGTCCTGTTAAGGCTTTTTATAAACAATATTTGTTCTTTAGAAGGATTGTTGTTCATTTATCCAGCTCCTTCCATATTTTATTAAAATATTCTCTGAATTCCGGAGCTTCACGGGCACTTAAGCCGTTTTTTATATTTTCCGGAAATTCAATTTTAAATTCTGCCTTAAGGCTTGCGGGACGTTTTGAAAATACAAGTACACGGTCTGATAATGAAACTGCTTCTGAAATATCATGAGTTACAAGAACTGCCGTTTTTTTCTCTTTTTTTATTATTTTGCTTATTTCATCGGAAACTGTAAGACGTGTTTGATAATCAAGAGCTGAAAATGGTTCATCAAGCAAAAGTATGTCCGCCTGTGAAGCAAGAGTTCGTATAAGAGCGGCTCTTTGACGCATACCTCCGCTTAATTCTGACGGTTTTTTAAATGCAAATTCTTCAAGGCCGTATTTTTTCAAAAGCTCATGGACTTTTTGCCTATTTTC
>CALWSS010000088.1 GCA_944384255.1 uncultured Clostridia bacterium | reverse complement strand
TATTCATAATATGCACATTTTTTACAGCCTCTGCTTTCAATTTTAGCTGGAATAACATCTCCTTTAATTAAATCATCAATTTCTTTTATATATTCATCTAACTTCTGTTCAATCTCATTTGTAATTTCCAAAGTAATTACTTTTTTATCTGATTTATTTTTTTCAACAAATTCAAGCCTGCCTTTTCTTATTATCCCTTTTTCTTTCAGTACTTTAAGGTAAAATAAAAGCTGCCATTTTGCTGCCTCTATATCTGCATCGGATTTTTTTACCTCAGTTAAATATTCTTTTGTAATTTTGTCAATGCGAATATTGTCAATTAAAATTTCTGTATTTTCATTTATATTTTTTTCTTCATGAATTGCCTGACCGATTTTAACAATCTCGCTGTTATCCTCAAGATTAAGTCTGTTTCCGTGAAGATAGCACTGCCTTTTGCAATGAAAATAATAATTAATTAGAGTTCCGTTTACACGCACAAGAACACCCGCTTTATTTTATATAAAATCTCCATATTCCAGTTTGCTTCGCTTAAATTTGCCGTTTTCAAAATAGTCTTCACCGTTTTCAAAACATAAAAGCTCTCCTATTTTGTCATTTGGCAAAGCATTAATTTTTTCTTTATTTACTGAATGAATAAGATTATATAAAAGACTGCGAACTTGTGAAAGCTTCACCTGTTTTTCGGAATAATCCATCTGATTATTTTTAAGCAAATTTTTATAATCATTCCATATCTGCCAGCCGTCTAAAATTTTGCCGTTTTCGTCTTCTATTTTTCGGCACAGTACAACATCAACTGTCATCAAATTCTCATCAATAAGTTTCATACGCTTCGATACGTTTTTAAAATCAAGACCTATTACATCATTATCAAAAAAACTTTTTAAACCTTCTTTAGATGTACTGTTATTTTTATTTTCTTTAAGTACTTTAATTACCATTCGGTAATAATCGGAAAATCTTTTTTCTTCCAGAACATTTCTCATTTCAGGATTTTTAATACTTAAGCTTTCACTGTTTCTGTAGTCATTTTTATAAATGCCCTTTTCGCTGTCATAATTAAAGAAATAGCATACGCCTTGTTTTTCAGCTGAAAAAGAACGGTTTATTCTGCCTAAAAACTGTTCTTCACTATCCAATATTGATATATCTTTATAGCCTATATCCATATCAATATCCACACCGGCTTCTATTACTTGGGTAGCTATTAAAAGAGCTTCTTTAACTGTTTTTTCTCTTATCGGTTTAAGTATTTTTTCACGTTCAAGTGCCGAATCATCTCCGGTAATAAGAAATACCGGTATGTCAAAGCTCTCATCACAGCATATATCCTGATAAAATTCTTCTGCCGTTGACTTTTTTATAAACTCAACAAGTATTTTTGTTCCTTTTGAGCAATTTTTCTTTATATGCTCTTTTAAAAGCAGCAAATAATCTTCGTTGTCGCAATGGGTATCTATAAGCTCATAAGAAAGCTTAACTCTGTTTTTAAAAACAGGATTATTAAAATACTCACAGCTGTTTTTTAAAATATGTACAACATTACAGTCATCCCCTGCAAGCAGTTCAAGCTCCGGAAGGGTTGCAGACATAATTATTATTTTAATATTCATTAAATCTGCACATTCTTTTAAAAATATAATTATTTCAGCCCATATAGAATTTTTATAACTCTGTATTTCATCAAGAACCACTACAGAATCAATAAGCTGTAAAAACGAAAACATATCCTCTTTTTTATTACCAAAAAGTGTATTAAAAAAGCTTACATGGGTTGTAAGTATAAACGGGTAATTTAAAAATTGTCTATCCAAAAGAGCATTTTTATAATAAGTTTCCGTATCATCTTTTTGTTTAGAATTTCCTATTGGGGTAATTGAATTAACAACGGTTATTTTGTTTTTCAAATTTTCATTATTAAAAGATTTGTACAGTACATTTTTATTCTGCTCAACCAGAGTATTAAAAGGATACACATAAAACAGTTTCTTTCTGTTTTCCATAAGCATAAAGCTGAGATTTAATGCCGTGTTGCTTTTTCCACTTCCCGTAGGAGCTTCAAGGAAGAATATATTTTCTTTATCGTCACTTTTTGAAATACTTTCTTTAAGGCTGTTTTCGGCATTTAAAAACATATTGCTTCTTAGCTCGTTCATTTCCGAAATGTCCGAAATTTTTATATTTTTATTGCTTTTTTCATAATTTCTTATAGCCTTATAAACAGCAGAGCTTTTATAAACATTATAATACTCTTTTATGTCTTCCATTGTACCAAAGTACTGTTTTTCCATACCGGCCATATATTCCGTTGTGGCATAATAATCACATGAAACAAGAACTGAGTAAGCAAGCCTTAGCAAAAAATATTTTGCTATTCCTTCATTCCTGTTTACAGATATATTTCTTTCGTAGCTGTTTAAAAGTTTTTTTAGATATTTTTTATCAATTGAAAATTTTTGTTTTAGTCCTTTAACATCATTACTGTTAAAAAAATCTATAATGTCATAGCTATCTGAAATTTTACCAAAATAATCATTGATTCTTGTTAAATCGCTATGATGTCTTGATATTATATAAGAAAATTCCATTACAGCAAATTTAAACTGTTTTTTCTTATCATCACAAATATCTGACAAATCAAGCTTTTTAAAAAAATAATCCATGTATATTAAAGATGAAAGAAATGAATGGTCGCTTCCTGACAATTCATCAATAAATTTATCATTTTTAAAGCATGGATTATTCATTTTATCTTTCTGAAACGCCGGATTAATTTTCCCTGTATCATGGAATATTATCATTTGGTAAAAAAGTTCATATAAAAGCTCTTTGTCCTTTTCAGTATCTATAAAACTTAACTTGTCAGAATACCTAAATATAACTTTTTTTAAATTCTTATCCTGTGATATTTTATTAAAATATTTATTGCAACGCATAATATGTTCCCCCAGTGTTTCACCGGGGGAAATTTTCTTTGTATGAGCAAGCAGTGTTACGTTTTCATCTATAACATTATTAAAATCAGAAAAACACGATATTTCTTTGACCATCATTAAACACCTGCTCTTTTATTTCCAAGTCATTTTCATCTGTAAAATAAAATTTTTTCATAATATACTGATTAGTTGAAAGTTTCAATCCTGCCGGAAGATATTCTTCATACTTAAAAGTAAAACTATCCCATTTTGAGCTGATATAGTCATGAGGAATAAGGCTCCGTATTTCGTCACCATCTTTCTCCCTAAGGCTGACAAAAGAAATATCCTCTATAACAGCCGGATGGTCATTTTTACCTAAATACGGCATATATACACATTTTCTTTCGTGTATCATCTGGGCAAGTCTTTTTGAAATATCTCCGTCAATCATCAAATACACTATCCAAGAAGGATTTTCAAGCCACTGTTCTTTTACAACTAAATTTCCGCCTTCTTCCTGAGAAGCATAACCAACAGAATTATTAAATACTTGAATTTTTTTTGGAAAATATCCGTTTTCTGATTCCGGTACCACTGCTATTTTTATGTCTTTAAGCTTTTCATAATATTCCGGGTAATCATCATACTTGCTTTCGTAGCCTTTATAACCCATAATAGCTCCAAATATTCCAATAAGTGCCGGTTTATGTATCTGCCCGAAAGTAAAGTAATAGTATGAATTAACTTCAGGATTTTTGAAAAATGCGGTTTTGCCTCTTAATCTGAATTTTAAAGCTTCCATAAATTATATGTCCCACCTTAATACAGCTTATAACTTTTTATTTGTTACAATATCGAAAATTTCTGCATTTTGTATATTATGCTTAAGCTCGGTTGTATTTGAATTATAATAAATTTCTACGGATTTTATTTTTTCTTTATATGTTTCCAAAAGCTCTCCGCAGTTTACATTTATTATATTTTTGCTCTCATTTTTTTCAAATGTTATATATTCTGTTAAATTAGGCATGTACAAGTCTTTTTCAGTTTCAACAAACATTGCGAACTCATTTTCACAGCCTTCTTTTGCATTTGTTGCATAGGCGGTTGCACAAACAAGTGCTGTTCTTTTAAAGTTTTCATAGTCTTCCTGTGTATATCCTTCAGTAACTCCAAGGCTTACATATTCTTTATATGCCAAAGGATTAATTACAAAAGGATACATATAGTGAGCTTCATCACTTACAATTTTTGTACCAAGTGTTGAATTCTTAGCTTCTCCTTTATCTGTTGCCTTGCTGGCATCACGAAATGGTGAAAGTATTGACTGTTCCTGCGGTTCACTGTCTTTATAAATATTAAACCCCTGTCCAAATTGCACAGCACCGGTTATTGATATATTAGTACCTGCTTCTGCAAATGTAGCACCAAAATTCTTAACATCAACTGCACTAAATAAATTTTTAAGAACCTCTTCCGCATTTTTGCAGTTTTTTAAATCATCTACTTTATAAAGATACTCATACCTTTCTTTTAAACTTCTTGGTATTAATGAAATATCTCCTTTTTTACTTTCAATCCTCATAGATTTAATATAAATTACATTTTTACCTTCGTTATCCCACATTTTTTTCACAGGATATTTTAAAGCTTTATCACTTCCGTATGTTTCACCGCTTGATGTTGTTTTTGGGTATCCAGAAAAATCTGCATTCCAGTTAGCCATAATCGAAGATATTCCTAAAACACCATATACACGTTTATCCATTTCCATTTATTTTTCCTCGCTTTCGTTTTCTTTTAATGCCTTTTCATATATTAAGCTGTTTGAAACAAAACCTGCCATAAGTTCTTCTTTATATATTTTTTCAGGCTTATAAAGCATAATATGGCTTAATAATTTATCGCTTCTTGAGCCATTATTTGCCTCAATTAAATAATTATATTTTTTATACATCTGCCTTATAAGTCTTTTAATAACCTCATCTTTAGAAGCATTTAAAAAAGGATTAATTATAGATTCAGACTTACTGTTTCCTTTGCTCAATGAAAGCAGGTAATATACAGCCTGTCCAACGGCAAAAGAATACTCTTTGTCAGAATTAAAATCCCAATTTTTTTCTTTTGGAGCATTTATATGCTCTCTTAAATCTTCAACTATTTTATTCATACTTTCTCCTATCCTCCTGTCTGGATAAAAATATTCAATTAAAGACCATCTCAAATTAAACTGTTCTTTTGCACTTAAAATAAAATTTTTACTTATTGATGTTTTAATAATTTTTAATGTTACATCTTCAAGAACATTTACAGCATTATTTTTGCTTCCGGTATAAAACCATGCTGAAAGGGAATTCCTTGCCTCTAAAAAGTATTTTTTTATATAACTATTCAAAAATGATATATCTTTTGGGTCTGTATCAATGTTATTTTCAAGTTTTCCTTCAAAAAAGACTTTATCTATTAAATATTTTAATTCCCAAAGTTCGCTTAAATATTTGCCGTATTCAATATAAGATTTATTTTCATCTACACACATATAGTTTTTAAGTTTAAACTTTTTATCCAGCTCTGGTTTATATTCTGGTACTGATTCAGCATACTGTATTTCAGCTTCATTTTTGCCTTTTCTAAGCCTCATATAGTATGCACTTGAAAAATATTTCGGCTTACTTTTGTTGTCATAATATTCTATTTTGCCATCGTCTATGTAAACATGATAATTGCCATTTGATACAACAGTCATTAAATAGTCAAACAGTTTTGCATGAAGAAGTATGTCTTTTTGATTAACCAAATATGGTGTGCTTATTTTTCTGGTTTTATTTTCAAGATACGGCTTTTTACTATTTAAACCTATGTTATTATTTGGAAATCCTATTATTTGATTTTTATCAACAATATTAAAGTCATTGTTATTATATATATTAGGAATAATATATCTGTTACTTTCTTTTTTATATAAATCAAGTGTTTTTTGTTTATCATTAAATATAAAAAATATTTTCAAATAATCCTTACCAGTTAAATCTATATCAGACCATATATTTTTTAATAAAACAATACTTTCTATTTTGTTAATTAAATCTGACTGAGGTATACCAATAACTTCTTCTTCGCTGATATATATCTGTTTTGTTTTTGGTTTTTTACCGTATTTTTTCAATGGATTTTTCAGTATTTCATAGTAAGACTTATATACTTCATCGCTAACTTTATTTAATAAATTTTCTTTCTTTACAGCTAAAGACATGTAGTTATTTGTATGGATTATTTTATTTGGATCAATAGGTTTATTCATATCAATAAGCTTGCTGTAATAATCAAGCTGGCAGATGTATTTATAATACTCATCTTCAGAACCTATAACTGTCTTATTTTTCTTATCATTTTTAATATCAATTGTTTTTATTATTTTGTAAGAATCTTCTGTAAGTTCAATAAGCCTATATGTTCCATCTTTTGGTATGTATGAATCAATTATAACGGCATCTCCGTTTTCATCTATCATACGTTTAAATGTTTCCAATGCTTCATTAATCAATTTCAATCACCGCCTTTTTCAAAGGTATCTGTAATTCATAAAACCACATCCACGGCTGTTATTTTCCAAAATTCCTGTGCCAAGACTCATATACCAAAGTTTTTGAGCCGTTTCATTTTTAGATGCAACAAAATTCAGTTTATCGCCTAAAAGTACTATACCTTTATAGTTTATTTTAACAGGCTTTTTGTTTTTAAATTCTATAAGATCATAAAGCTGAAAATCCTCATTAAGTTTTTCTCCAGTAAAGCTATTATATTTTTTAATAAGGTTAATTTTAAGCCTATTTTCATATTCAGATAGGGCCATGTTTTCTTTCCAATAGCCTTCTTTGCATTTAATTAATGCCGGTGTAAGGGTATATACCGTTTCCAACATCTTTTTAGGTATAACCCTAATTTCTCCTCCAACACAGCATATTTCTTCCGATTTATGAAATCTAATATTTTTCACAAAATAATTGGCAAGTCTTTCATCTATGGTTCTTATACGGACAGTATATATTTTTTCCGGTTTGTATATTTTGTCTTCTTCCGGTTTATATGCCATATCAAAAACATAATTTTTATAGCAATTACTTATATGAAAATTTAAAAGTTCATTATCTTTTGATATTAAGCTATCAATAAAATTTGCCATTTTTTCCGAAAATGCTTCATATATCAAGTTGTTTTTAAATACTATCCTGCAAATATATTCATATACAATCATATTTTTCATCCTTTTTATAAGCAATAATTAAGTTCACAATATATTACAAATTATATCACAATATACAAATTTCAACAACTTGTCTATATTTTTTTTAAAATATTTATTTTTATATATATTTAATACAAAAAAAATTTTATCAAATTATCAATCCGAAAAATATATTTATACTTATATGATATTTATTGTTATATTTTTATAATCGTATAAATTCAAAAATTTTAGAATACTATTTTAAAAATACTATTTTAATTGATATATCTTTTAAAAAAAATTCATATATTAAAATATCATAACATTATTTTTTTCAATTAGTAGATTTAACAGTATATATAGTAATTGTGAATAAAATCTAAAATAAATATTAGATTTTTAAATTGAATTAACCTTAAAATATAGTAAATAAAATATTTATTGTAGTATTTTTACTCTCAGTTTATATTTAAATCACTTTCCCACACTAACTCCTATGCTTTTAAACAATCTTTGACAATTATAAATAAATTTATTTCCGTCATACATAAATAGCTCTTTTACATTAGGTTTTGCCAAATCAATACTTTTGTTGGGAAGAGTAACAGGATTTATTCCTAAAGTTTCAAAGGCAGATAGAACACCTTCTACCTGCCTGTCATTTAAAGAATATTCCTCCTTAAGATTTCTCAAGGATTTATTTAAATTGCTTAAATCACTGGTCTTTTTAAGTAAATAAAGCATTCTCTGGCGCATTTTAGAACTTACTGCATCATAGTTTTTTACTATTCTTTCAGCCATATCATATCTAAAATATATTCCGTTCTGAAAAAAATCATCAAGCCTAAGCATTATGTACTTTTTGCTGTTAAATGCTAAATAATTAACCAAATCAAAGTTTGTTTCTGATAAATTTTTAAATTTCTTTATTCCTATATCATAAATACTTCTTCTGTATAAACAAAGCTCAAATCTTAAAATATTTTTTTCTGTAAAAATATTTTTTTCATACTCAAGCTGTATAGTTTTATTGTATATTGTATATTGTAAGCATATCAATATTTCTTGATGCTCTAAAACTGCTTTTATTCTTTAATCTATAATCTATTTGATTGCTTTTATATTTTTCCCGTCTGTATCCGTTTGGTATACGGCATTTTCTGACTAATCTCATATATTCTTCAAGTTCATATTTAGTATCAAACTCTATATTGGCACATAAATCTATTCTTGAAAGAGTCATGCTTTCAAATTTCAGTGTTTTATCAATAAGTGCCAGCATAGAATTAATATTTTCTATCATTATTTCCATATTCTTTGGTGTATGGACAAAAATTCCTATATAGTTATAATCGTTTATTGCAATTCTTGGATTAATAACTGCCTCTATATGAGGAGGTTTTCCCATAGGGTTTTCATAAAATTTAAGCTTAACTCCCTTAGATGCAAACCTGTTGCTAATCCAAACATTACTTTTTTCATCTTTATAAAATTTATATCTGTTTATTTTTGACTCCTTATATTCATTTCTTATAATGTCTCTTAGCATTTCAAATGTTATCCTTTTGGTTAACTGAAATGTATGAAAAGAAAAACCGTCATTTGATAAATTATACATAAATAACAAATCACTAAACTTTATTATGTAAATGTTATTTATAATATAAAATTATAAATATTATAACTTAACATTATTTAAAAATAGTTATATAATTATATATATCGTAAATAATTGATTTTTTATGTCATATAAAATTGAAATTAAATAACACATAAATAAATATTTAAAAAGGGGTTGTGTTGAATGAGTACGGACAAATATTTTAAAGATAAAATACCTATTTATGCAAATATGTTTTTTCCGCCATCAGATTTATATAAAGAAAAATACGAATTTTCTTACGACTTCTTTGATTTTAAGCCCTATGACTTAATACAGGAAAAATATAATGAAAAAATCCTACGCTACAGTATCTACGAATTAACTAATCTAGAACAAATAAAATTTGAATTTAATCCCAGAAAAATGCTTAATGCAGTATTATCTTCTGTTTATGCTAAAATGGCTATATATATGCGTACAAGAATTATATGAAAAGCCTGAAACTATTAATCTTACACAGCTATATAATCTTCTGCCTGTAACCGAAAGCAGGACATATCACTATCTTTCAAAAATACTAACAAGCAAAAACCTGAAAGAATACAAAGACGATATATTTTGCATAACAACTACTAAAAATCAATATAACATAACCACTCATTACCCTAAATTACTTGCCAACATGTTAATTAATTTAAAAAATCTTTTTGCTTACC
>CALWSS010000087.1 GCA_944384255.1 uncultured Clostridia bacterium | reverse complement strand
TGGCACACTCCTTAGCCTCGTCAATATTGGCTATTACACCGTCGCTTCCCGGTATAACAGGCACACCGGCTTTTTTCATAAGCTCTCTGGCATTGGATTTATTGCCCATAGCATCAATAATATCCGCATCAGGGCCTATAAATTTAATATTGCATTCTGCACACATACCTGCAAATATGGAATTTTCTGCAAGAAAACCGAATCCCGGGTGTATAGCCTGTGCCTTTGTGGCTACAGCGGCACTTATTATGTTCTGCATATTAAGGTAGCTGTCCTGTGCTTTGGCAGGACCTATACATACGGCCTCATCTGCAAGCTGTGTATGAAGTGCATCACGGTCAGGCTCGGAAAAAACAGCTACTGTGCTTATTCCCATTTCACGGCAGGCTCTTATTATTCTAACGGCGATTTCTCCCCTGTTAGCTATCAATATTTTCTGAAACAATTATAAGTCACCTCGTATTATCCAATAAGGAATGTAATTTCAGCCTCACAGGCCTTTTTGCCGTCTACATAAGCTGTTCCCTTGCCTATACCGGCATTCATTTTAAGCTTTATAATTTCAACTTCTATTCTTAAAGTGTCCCCAGGGACTACTTTTCTTCTGAATTTAGCCTTGTCTATACCGCCGAAGTAAGCTGTTTTGCCTTTAAACTGGTCCATTGAAAGCACTGCAACAGCTCCGGCCTGAGCCATAGCCTCTACAATAAGCACTCCCGGCATTACAGGCTCCTGTGGGAAGTGTCCCACAAAAAACGGCTCGTTCATAGTTACGTTTTTAATGGCAACTATTTTTTCGCCCTCAACTATTTCCTCAACTCTGTCTATAAGCAGAAACGGCGGTCTGTGAGTAAGTATTTTCATAATTTCTTTTATATCCATCATAACAAAAATACCCCCTTAACCTATTCTGAATAACGGCTGGCCGTATTCAACAAGCTGTTCGTTCTGAACAAGAACTTCTTTAACCTCGCCATCAAAGTCGCTTACTACCTCATTCATTATTTTCATTGCTTCTATAATACAAAGCACATCGCCTTTTTTAACCTTTGTGCCAACAGGAGCATAAACAGGCTTACCCGGGCCAGGGCTTTCGTAAAATGTGCCTACAAGCGGTGCCTTTACTATATTTCCGCTCTTATCCTCGGCAGGAGCAGGAGTGCTTTCTGTCTTTGCTTCTTCTGCAACAGCAGGAGCAGCAACAGGCACAGCTACACTTTGTGCAGGAGCAGATGAAAGAGTTATTGTTTCTGTCTGCGGCTGTGGAGAAGGTAAAGCGCCTGTTTTACTCATTTTTACATTGCAGTTATCAAGTGTAAGCTCAAAATTTTTAAAGCTTGAAGCGTCTACTATTGAAATAAGTTCTTTTACCTCGTTAAAATTCATGTTTTATCTGCCCTCCCATTTCTTAAAGCATAATACGGCGTTATGTCCGCCAAAGCCCAGTGAGTTTGAAAGAGCGTATTTAATTTCCATGCTTCTGCCCACATTAGGCACATAATCAAGGTCGCATGCTTCGTCTGGTGTTTCGTAATTAATTGTAGGCGGTGCAAAATTATCGTCTATGGCCTTAACACACACAATAGCCTCTATAGCTCCGGCTGCACCTAAAAGGTGGCCTGTCATTGATTTTGAGCTGCTAATTGCAACTTTCTTTGCATATTCTCCAAGAGCAAGTTTTATAGCTGCTGTTTCGCCGCCGTCGTTGGCAGGTGTACTTGTGCCGTGAGCATTTATATAATCAACATCTTCCGGTTTAATTCCGGCTTCATCAAGAGCATATTTAATAGCCTTTGCAGCACCACTTCCGTCTGGGCATGGAGCTGTTATATGGTAAGCATCGCTTGATGAGCCATAGCCTACTATTTCGCCGTAAATTGTAGCGCCTCTCTTTAATGCATGTTCCATTTCTTCAAGAACAAGCATACCGGCACCGTCACCCATTACAAAACCGTCACGGTTTTTATCAAAAGGTCTGCTTGCCTTTTTAGGGTCAGGATTTGTTGAAAGTGCCGTAAGGTTAGTAAAGCCTGCAACACCAATAGGTGTAATTGAAGCCTCAGCACCTCCGGCAATCATTATATCCTGATAGCCGTCTGCTATTTTAAGGTAAGCCTCACCTATGGAGCTTGTGCCTGTAGCACAGGCAGAAACTACGTTTTCGCTTATACCCTGAGCCTTAAATCTTATAGAAATGTTTCCGGCTGCCATATTGCTTATAGCCATAGGTATAAAAAGCGGAGATACTTTAGACGGACCTTTTTCTACAAGCTTAACTATCTGCTCGTTTATTGTCATAAGTCCGCCTATACCGCTGCCAACCATAACACCGAATCTGTCATGGTCTATTTCATCGTCTTTAAGACCGCTCATATCATAGGCCTGCTGTGCTGCTGCTACGGCATATAAAGAGTAAAGGTCGTTTCTTTTTACTTCTTTTTTGGAAACATAAAGCTCCGCATCGAAATTTTTAACTTCTCCGCCTATTTTTACTTTAAAGCCTTCTGTATCAAACTTTGTTATATAATCTATACCGCTTACACCGTTTTTTATATTATTCCAAAATTCTTCAACTGTATTACCGCAAGGCGTAACGGCACCCATACCGGTTATAACACATCTTCTTTTCATAAAACACACCCCCATCAGTTCATTACCATGCCGCCGTCAACATTAAGCACCTGACCTGTTATATACCTGTTTTCTGCAAGGAACACAACAGCCTGTGCCACATCTTCAGGCGTTCCGGCTTTTTTAAGCGGAATGGTTTCAATCATTTTATTCTGAATATCTTCTTTTAAAACACTTGTCATTTCTGTTGTTATAAATCCCGGAGCAACGGCATTTACTGTAACGCCTCTTGAAGCAAGCTCTCTTGCTGCTGACTTTGTAAGGCCAATAACACCGGCTTTTGAAGCTGCATAGTTAGCCTGTCCTACATTGCCCATAAGGCCTACAACAGAAGAAATATTAATAATTGCTCCCTGTCTTTGTTTAAGCATTATATTGCTTGCATGTCTAATAGTGTTAAAAGCACCTTTTAAGTTAGTGTTTATAACATCGTCAAAATCTTTTTCGCTCATACGCATAATAAGTCCGTCACGTGTTATGCCTGCATTATTTACAAGCACATCAACTGAGCCAAACTCTGTTTTAGCTGTTTTAATAAGTGCTTCTGCCTGCTCAAAATTACTTACATCTGCTTTAACGGCAAGGCATTTAACACCGCAGTCCTCTATTTCCTTAACAAGGTCTTCTGAAACAGCGCTTCTGTAATTAAGCACTATATTACAGCCTTTTTTGGCAAATGCTATGGCTATAGCCCTGCCTATGCCCTTTGCCGCACCTGTTATAACGGCTGTTTTATCTTTCAACATTACGCTTCCTCCAAACCTTTTAATGTTTTCTCAAGTGATTTCATATCTTCCACATTGTATATTTTAACGCCTTTTACTGTACGTTTTACAAAACCGCTTAAAGTTTTGCCCGGGCCTATTTCAATAAATGTATCAACACCCTGTGATGATAAATAATTTATTGTATCTTCCCATTTAACCGGGCTCATAACCTGTTTTATAAGAATCGGAATAATATCCGCCTTGTTTTCTACTACAGTACCTGTAACATTTGTTATAACAGGCATTTTCATATCTGAAATATTCATTTTTTCAAGCTCTACGGCAAGTCTGTCGCTGGCCGGTTTTAAAAGTGCCGTATGGAACGGACCGCTTACATTAAGCTTAACTGTCATTTTAGCACCTTTTTCTTTTAAAGCTGCTGCTGTTTTTTCGGCAACTTCGGCCTCTCCGGCAATTACTATCTGTCCCGGAGCGTTATAGTTTGCAGGGGAAACAAAGCCGTACTGTTTGTACTCCTCACATGTATCCTCTACTGTTTTTCTGTCAAGACCAAGTATAGCGTACATAGCACCTACGCCTTCTGGCACAGCCTCTGTCATAAAACGGCCTCTTTTTCTTACTACGCTTACAGTTTCGTCAAAGTCAAAAGCACCGGAGCAAACATAAGCCGAATATTCGCCAAGGCTTAAGCCTGCGGCATAGTCTGCCTTAATGCCGT
>CALWSS010000086.1 GCA_944384255.1 uncultured Clostridia bacterium | reverse complement strand
ATAAATGACTCATCGTCTAAATTTTCTGATAAGACCTCAACTTTTCTTAATGCATGGCAGTAGCCAAGTACATCCAAACCTAAATGTGTAACACTCTTTGGAATAGTTATGCTTTTAAGCTTATAGCAGTCGAAAAAAGCCCACTCCCCTATGCTCTCCAAGCCTTCGGATAAAATAACTTCCTCAATACGGAAACAGTCCCTGAAACAGTTTTCACCTATTTTTTTAACACTTGCTGGAACAACGGCTTTTTTTAAATAAAAGCAGTAGCCAAAAACCCTGTCGCCTATTTCCTCTATTCCTTCCGGCACATAAAACTCCTTTATAGCCGGGCAGTTGTAAAACATACTGTTTGAAAGCTTTTTAATTTTGCCGTCTATATTAATTTTATTCAGCTTTGTACAGCCCCAAAAAGCTCTGCTGCCTATTTTATTTACGCTTTCAGGCAGTTTAATTTCGGTTATCTGGCCGCAGCTGTCAAAAGACAGCTCTTTAATTTCCTCTATGCCTTCCGGCACAATAAAAACGCCTTCTGTTTTTTTAGGGCAAACCATAAGGGTTTTCATTTCTTTATCATAAAGGACACCGGAAACTGATTTAAAAAACTTGTTTTTATCCGAAACATTTATCTGAGTTAAATAAATATCGCCATAAAAAACATTATCTCCTATAAACTCTACTGTTTCCGGAATATTTACAATTTTAAGTCTTGTACAGGCAGAAAATGCCCCGGAATTTATTCTTTTTACACCGTATGGAATATTAATAACCTCGGCTGTAGACTTGAAAAAGGCTGTTTCTCCTATAACTTCTGTACCTTTTGGTATATCAACTGTGCCGCCTTTTCCGGTATATTTAACAACACAGCCGTTTTTTATATCAAAATCCATTTACATCGCCTCAAAAATTAATCTCAAGATTTTCTATTCGTGTAACAATATCTTTTTGTCTTTCTGAAAAAAGAAGCTCTTTGTTATATTTAAAATACTCCTCACAGCCGTAGCGGCTTATAAATGCCGAACCGTAATGGCTCATTGTAAGCTCTGTAATAAGTATTACTATTTCCTGACCGCTTCCAAATGATTTTTCACAGAATTTGAAAACATTGTTCATGTCTTCTTTTGTTTCCTGAGCCTGTGCTTTTAAGCTGTCGGCAAGAGATTTAAAGTCGGATTTTATAATTTCAAGAGATTCTCTGCCGTCTGTAATGCCGCCTTTTATAATTTTGCTCTGAGCCTCATTTAAGAACTTAATTACTCTTTCAAACTTAATATTTTTCTCGTTTGAAAGTGAGTTTGACTTTTTAAGTATAGCCATTTCTTCTCTTTGATTTTTAATGCTTTCGTCAATAATTTCACTTACCGGTAAATTGTTTTCGGATATTTTAAATGCTATATTTTTAATAATAGCAATAAGGCTTCTAACAACTTCTTCTTTTGATATAACATCAGAAGTCTGTTCTGTAATCTTATCATTTAAAAGACCTAAAAGAGCCATTCTTTCGTCAAACTTGGCATTTTTAGCCCTGTCTGATATATCTTCAGATACACCGCCTGTAAATATTTTATCTATTTCGTAATCTGACTTATACTTATTGTAAAGGTCGTAATACATGGTAAAATCTCGTGCTATGGCGCTGTTTTGTATGTACTGGCTTATAAGCTTTATGTCAACTTTAATATTCTTTTTTTCGTAAATTTTAATCATCTGGGATAAATCGTCCCAGCCTCTTGCCGTTACAAAGCTTTTGCCGTTTACTGTAGTTTCAACCTTATAAAAATTATTCTTTTTAATATCAAGGTATGTAACGACACTGACATGAATACGTTTTTTGTATGCATATTCCTTCCATGAGTCAAATTCCGGCTCAATGTCTATTCTTTTAAGCCTGTCCCATGTTGCAATATCAAATTCCCTTACTGATTTATTGTACTGCGGCGGATTTCCGGCAGTTACCACTATCCAGCCGTCTGGCACTTTATGTCTTCCGAATACTTTATACTGCAAAAACTGGAGCATTGACGGAGCCAGTGTTTCGGAAACACAGTTTATTTCGTCTAAAAACAATATGCCTTCCTTAACTCCTGTTTCTTCTATTAAATCATAAACCGAGGCTATAATTTCGCTCATTGTATATTCAGAAACACTGTATTTTTCACCGCCGTAATTTTTTTCTATTATAAACGGCAGACCCAAAGCACTTTGTCTTGTGTGATGTGTCATGGAATATGAAACAAGGCCTATACCCAGTTCCTGAGCTATCTGCTCTATAATGGCTGTTTTGCCTATGCCGGGAGCACCCATTAAAAATACAGGCCTTTGGCGTTCTATAGGTATTTCATAATTCCCGAACTCATCTTTTGAAAAATAAGCTGTTACTGCGTTTTTTATCTGTTCTTTAGCTTCTTTAATATTCATTACTGCACCCCGCCTTTAAATATCATCTTCGCCTAAAACAATTCGTATAGCCCATGAAGGCACATCAAAATCATTGTAGTTGTCATCAATAAAAACAAATGCCGTGCTGTAGTCCGGCTGATTTACCGGATATTTGCCGTAACCGTCGGTAAAGTATATCAAGCCCTTAATATTAGTAATTTCTTTTGATTTAATAAGCTTTTCCACATATTCAAATACCGGTGTAAAGTCTGTGCCCCCAAAGCCTTTAAGCACCATGGTTTTCATATACTCGTCAAGTTCTTTGGCATCTGTTATTTTTTTATCTTCCTGTATTTTGCAGTCACATTGAATTATATGTATGTTTACTTTTGTAAAAAAGCTTTCGCTTTGTTTAAGTATGTTGTATGTTTTGGTTATAAATTTCTGAACAATATCACCTTTAACAGAACCAGAAGTATCTATGGCAATAACAAAGTCCTTTATTTTTTTTACTTCTTTGTATTCCAAAGACTCCACAAGGGGCATATTGCCGTACATCTCAAGGCCGTAAGTGTAAAAAACATAGTCGAACTCATCGTCATTAACCATTATTTCTTCACCTAATGAAGAAAACTGGCGCAAGAACTCCGTATAGTCATATTTTTCACGGTTGCATTCCCTTAAACTCTGGGTAAGCTCTCCGGCTTTATCTCCCCATTTTTTAGACATGGTTTCAAGGTCTGTCTGCACCTGACGGGATATATCTTCCCACATTTTGCTTAAATCCGATGAGCCTTCGGAGCTGTTTTTAAGGGAATATTCTTCGGAAATGCCGCCCTCTGACTGCTGTTTTTCTTCCTCGGTTTCGGCTTTTCTTTCTATTTCTTCCCCTTGGCTCGGGTCCTTTTCACTGCCTAAATCCGAATCTTCGTTTTCGCTTCCGTCAGACTCTTTTTCTTTATTGCTTTCTATCTCCATGTCATCGCTTTCCTGCTGCTCTTTTATTCTTTCTTCCTCTTGAGGATCTTCTCTTTACCTCATTCCGTGTTCATCTGCTTTAAAAATATTATTTAATTTTTTTATTTCATCAATACTTAAATTTTTATCTTTGTAATATCGATAAACTTTTTCGGCTGTTACAAAGCTTAGCTCCTTTTTAAGTGTGGATATTACTTTTTCCCTATCTTCATTTGGAGGAAGTTTAACACAGTTTAAATCCATGTCGTTAATTGCGGCCTCAACTGCTATGTCACATGCAACATTCCATAATCCTTTGTCTACTTTGCCGCTTACAAACAAATGACGCATTACACAGTGCAATACGGCATGAAGGAAGTTATGGGTTACGGCATTGCTGTTTTTTCTGTAATTTAAAAGCACATCCATGCTGTTAAAATATATGTTTTCGCCGTCTGTTGAAAAAACTTCCCCTTCAGACACATTAAAAGTGCCGAAAGCCCTGTCCAAAAACCTCAGGTTAAGAATTAAACTGTTTCTGGATAAATTAATAATATCGTCTGCTATGCTTTTAATTTGGGTATTATCAGTTTTTTCCATATAACCAAATCCTTTTTAAATTAATTTAGTTAATTCATATTTTAACAGAAAAGAAATCAAAAACAAGTATATATATTGTCTTTTGGCAAAATATTAAACAAAAACAGATTAAAAAAATTCTGATACCATTTTAAAACATTTTATACAAAACAAACATTAAAATTTTTAGTGCAAAAAACTGATTTTTTGCTTATTTTAAGGCCTTTATAGCCGTTGACAACACAAAAACCCTATTATATAATACTTCTAATGGCAATGACGGAGAGAAGTAGCGCATTTTATCGCTTACAGTGAGCCGGAGACAGTGCAAACCCGGCAGAATGAATTTGTGTGAATAACACTCTAACAGCCGCAATCCGAACCCTATTTTTTGGCAGTAGGTGAGCCGCAGGCCAAGCGATATTTGGCAGATAAGAGAGACTGTTTAATCAGTAAATCAGGTGGTACCGCGGACATGTCTGTTCGTCCTGAAAACTATTTTGGGATGGGCGGATTTTTTTTATTTAAAAATTCTAAATCCAATCCGAAACCAAAGTATGATTAATATATAAAGCAGGGAGAGAATTATGGAGCTATCAACTATTTACAGAACAACAACATTAGACAACATCTCCGAAAGCGATGTTGGCAAAACAATTAAAGTAGCCGGCTGGGTAGAAAACATTCGTGACCACGGCGGTGTATCATTTATTGACTTAAGGGATATGTACGGCGTTTTACAGGTTGTAATGCGTGATACAAGCCTTCTTGACGGCATTAACAAAGAGGACTGTATTTCAATTGAAGGTGTTATGGACCACCGTGACGAGGAAACATACAACCCTAAAATACCTACAGGCACAATAGAGCTTGAGGCTCACAAAGTTACAATGCTGGGCAAAGTACGTCAGCAGCTTCCTTTTGATATTGTTACATCAAAGGAAATACGTGAAGATTTAAGACTTAAATATCGTTACCTTGATTTAAGAAACAAAAAAGTTAAAGACGGCATTGTATTCCGCAGTCAGGTAATATCATTCCTTCGTCAAAAAATGACAGAAATGGGATTTTTGGAAATTCAGACACCTATACTCTGTGCTTCTTCACCGGAAGGTGCAAGGGACTACATTGTTCCTTCAAGAAAGTTTAAAGGCAAATTTTACGCCCTTCCACAGGCACCACAGCAGTACAAACAGCTTTTAATGGTTTCAGGCTTTGACAAATATTTCCAGATTGCACCATGCTTCAGAGATGAAGACGCAAGAGCTGACCGTTCACCGGGAGAGTTCTACCAGCTTGACTTTGAAATGAGCTTTGCAACACAGGAAGACATTTTCCGTATTGGTGAAGAAGTTTTAACAGCTACATTTGAAAAATTTGCACCGGAAGGCAGTGTTGTTACAAAAGCGCCTTATCCTGTTATAAGCTACAAACAGGCTATGCTTGAGTTTGGCTCAGATAAGCCGGACCTTAGAAATCCGTTAAGAATTATCGACTTAACAGAATTCTTCCAGAGATGCACATTTAAGCCTTTCCACAAGAAAACTGTTCGTGCCATAAAGGTTCATGCCAATATGTCAAAAGGCTTCCATGAAAAGCTTCTTAAATTTGCCACATCAATAGGCATGGGCGGCTTAGGCTACCTGGAAGTGCTTGAGGACATGAGCTACAAGGGACCTATTGACAAATTCATACCGGAAGACATGAAAGGCGAAATTGCTGAGCTTGCCGGCCTTGAAGCTGGAGATACAATATTCTTTATAGCCGATAAAGAAGAACATGCCAACCTTTATGCAGGCCAGTTAAGAAACGAGTTAGGCCAAAGACTTGACCTTATAGAGAAAAACGCTTATCGTTTCTGCTTTGTAAACGACTTCCCAATGTATGAGTACGACAAGGAAGAAAAGAAGATTATATTTACACACAATCCGTTCTCTATGCCTCAGGGCGGACTTAAAGCCCTTGAGGAGCAGGACCCTCTTGAAGTTCTTGCTTACCAGTACGACATTGTATGCAACGGTGTAGAGCTTTCCAGCGGTGCCGTTAGAAACCATGACATTGACATTATGGTTAAGGCTTTTGAAATAGCAGGATATTCCAAAGAGGATTTGGAGCAGAAATTCGGTGCTTTATATCAGGCATTCCAGTTCGGTGCTCCGCCACATGCAGGTATGGCTCCTGGTGTAGACAGAATGATTATGCTTCTTAGAAACGAAGAAAACATCCGTGAGATTATACCTTTCCCAATGAACGGCAATGCTCAGGATTTAATGTGTGGTGCTCCTAACGAAGTAACTGAACAGCAGTTAAGAGAAGTTCATATTAAAGTAAGACAGTAAAATTTATAAAAACAAAAAGCCATGGTTTCAGAAAAAAATCCGAAACCACGGCTTTTTTTAATAATCTCTGTATATTCTTGTAAAAATTTCAAGCAAAAACAAGTCCTTTCGGCTTTCAAGGCTCATTTCAGTTACTGCCTCTATTTTATCCAGTCTGTACAAAAGCGACTGGCGGTGGATATGCAGTTTTCTGGCTGTTTGGCTTATATTGTAATTGCAGTTTATAAACTCTATTAGTGTTCCCAAAAGGTCTATATCAGATTTTTTATCATATTCCAAAAGCTTATTAACTGTATCCAAAGCCATTTTACGTATATCATCGTTTTTCTGCAAAGCCGAAATTATACGGAATATTTTAGTATCCCTGTAAGTAAAACGGTATGTATTATCCTTTGAGTTTTCACAGTAATGAAGGGACAGCATGGCGTGGTTGTAAAGAGCCGGAAAATCAGCATTTTCAAGGCTTACTTCGCTTATTCCGCAGTACATTTTAATACCCGTTATTTTACTTGTTACGGCTTTTTCTATTTCTTCAACAAACAAGTCTGCATTTTTCTGTGCTTCTTCACCTGAATTTTCAATATAAATTACAAAAAGCAGACTTCTGTTGGCAAACATAATATGCCTTCCGCTTTTTTTACCACACTCACGAATTATATCCTCTATTTGTGAGGCCCAAAGTGCCGTTTTATGGCTGTATTCGTTAAAAGACTCATTATTATTTGAAGCTATTTTAAAAGCAATACATGTATAAGGTTTATACAAATTAAAGCCCAGCTTTATGCCCTGCTTTGACATTTCGGAAAAAGACTCATAACTGCCGTTGGCAATATCCCAAACAAAATCGTTTTTAAGCTTAAAAAGCATTATATTTTCTATGCTTTCCCGGTTAAACCACAGTGAAAGAGGAAGGCATATATATTTTTCAGCCAAAGTACTGTCTTTTAATATATCATATTTATCCAAATCATTATTTGAACCGTATACATACAAATAACCCATTAAAAAACGGTTTATTCTTATTTCTATCTGCTTAAAATCCTGATTATTGTTTTCAATACCGCATGACTGAGCCTTTATATCACCAAATTTATCGGCTACAGCTACAGGATATGAAAAAAAAGACGAAATTATACTTACACCGTCACTAAGGCTTTTAGATGTAAAGTATGCATTAAAAAGCTTATCTTGTATGTTTTTATAAAACTCTGTTTTTTTCTCATATATGCCCTTTGCTACAAAATCCGATATATCGGAAAACTTATATTTCCACGGCACTGTAAAGACTGGAAGCCCTGCTTTATCGGCAGATGATATAACTTCTTTTTCCAGTTTATAACTGCTGTCTTTAAATGAAAGGAAAAGTGCCGAAGCCTTGGATTTTTTAATATCCGTTATAAACTTGCAAAAAGCAGTTTTATTATTTAAACAGCCTATAGCCGTTGAAAGCACAAAGTCGTTTTCTTTAACAAAGTCATCCACCGGAAGCTCTATAACAGATACCGACTCAACAGGTATTTTGCTAAAGTCCCTATTTTTTGTTATTAGCTCTATACCGTCAAAGGGGTTATTTTTTAAAAAATCACTTAAAGTATAAATAAAAACCGCCTCCCTTTATTTTTTGTGCCTTTTATATATAATACAACATAAAACTTATTACGGCAAAGCATAAAAAAGGCATCCCCTGCCTTAAGGCAAGGGATGTCTTTTTGTTGGGGTGTGAGGTTTTAATTTTTCTTAGGGGAATGTTTAATTTAATTAAATCTGTTCAAGAGCCTGAGCCAAGTCAGCTATAATGTCTTCTGCATTTTCAAGACCGGCTGAAAGTCTAACAAGTCCTTCCGGTATGCCTGCATCTTTAAGGTCTTGAGCTGAATATGTTGAGTGAGTCATGCTTGCAGGGTGTTCAACAAGTGTTTCAGCATCGCCAAGGCTTACGGCTATTGTGCAGAGTTTAAGAGCGTTTACAAGTTTCATTCCGGCTGCTTTTCCGCCTTTAACTTCAAATGAAATCATGCCGCCGAAATCACGCATTTGTTTTTTGGCAACTTCATGGTTTACATGGCTTTCAAGGCCCGGATAGTATACTTTTTCTATCTTTTCGTGTTTATCAAGGAATTCGGCAATAGCCCTTGCATTTTCACAATGACGTTTCATTCTTATTTCAAATGTCTTAAGGCCTCTTAATATAAGGAATGCTTCCTGAGGGCCAAGAACACAGCCTGTCATATCTTTAATGCCGAACATTTTAACGGTGTTAATAAAATCAGCCTTTCCTACTACAAATCCGGCTATAACATCGCCATGGCCGTTGAGGTATTTTGTAGCAGAATGAACAACTACATCGGCACCCAGTGAAAGCGGTCTCTGAAGGTATGGTGTAGCAAATGTATTGTCACATACAACTTTAATATCTTTATTATATCCATGGGCAAGCTCGGCAATAGCTGCTATATCTGCTATTTTAAGGTTAGGATTAGCCGGTGTTTCAAGGTAAACGGCTACTGTATTTTCTTTAAGGGCAGCTTTTATTTCGTCAAGGTTAGAAGTATTAACAAATGTTACTTCAACGCCATATCTTGGAAGGCCATGAGCTAAAAGAGCAAATGTACAGCCGTACAATGTGCTGTCTGCTATAATATGTTTTCCTGCTCCGGCTATTGACCAGAGTGTTGAAGATATGGCACCCATACCACTGGCTGTTGCTGCTGCGGCTTCGCCGCCTTCAAGGTCTGCAATTTTCTTTTCAAGCACTGTGCTGGTTGGGTTACCAAGACGAGTATATATAAATCCGGCTTCTTCTCCGGCAAAACGTCTGCCGCCTTCTTCACAGCTGTTAAAATAGAATGTTGATGTTTGATATATAGGCATTGTAAGTGCATTATAAATTGTGTCTTTTGCATTGCCTGCATGTATAGCTCTTGTACTGAATCCTAAATTTTTTGTATTCTCCATATTTCAACACTCCTTCTTATTTTTTAATAAACGGTATTTAAATGAACTTTTTTTTATTCTCTACATACACAATACCACATATTATAATCAATGTGTTAATAGTTAAAATGTATATCCAGTTATCTATTTTAACGATAACTATGTGCAATTATTACCATACTAATTATGTTATTATATTTTTTATCTGAAAAATAAATAATTACTATTGGTAAAACAGATAACCAGTTATATATTTTTCAGATTATCACTAAGAGTCAATTATATGGTATATTATAATCAAATAAAAAATAATTTAGTGAAAAATAAAAAATGAAAGGAGGATAATTTATTTCAGCAATGTTATAATATATTTATTTATAAGGAGGTTGTAATATGGATAATAACAAAAATACCACTAAAGCCCGTGGTTCAGCTTTAATCCCGTTTCTAGTGTTTATACTTATATATCTTGGTGCCGGAATTATACTTCAGGCTCAAGGCGTTGAAATGGCATTTTATCAGTTCCCGGCTCCTGTTGCTATTTTAATAGCTGTTGTTGTTGCCTTTGTTATGTTTAAAGGCAAAACAGATGACAAATTAGCCGACTTTATTAAAGGCTGCGGCGATGAAAACATACTTACCATGTGCTTTATTTATCTTTTTGCCGGTGCCTTTGCTTCTGTAGCAAGTGCTATGGGCGGTGTTGATGCAACAGCCAATCTTGGTCTTTCAATTATACCGGCTCACTATATTACAGCCGGAATGTTTGTTATAAGTGCCTTCCTTGCAGTTTCTACCGGTTCATCAATGGGTACCATAGGTGCCATAGGACCTATTGCCATTACAACAGCAGACAAAGCCGGTCTTAGCATGCCTCTTATGGTTGCAGCTATTATAGGTGGCGCAATGTTCGGTGACAACCTTTCAATTATTTCTGACACTACTATAGCAGCCACTAAAACACAGGGCTGTGAAATGCGTGATAAATTTAAAGTAAACTTCTTTATTGCACTTCCGGCAGCTATCATTACATTTATACTTTTACTTATATTAGGCAGACCGGAAACAATAGTACCTCTTGACAAACTTGACTACAACTTAATTAAAGTTCTTCCATATATATTTGTACTTGTTATGGCCGTTTTAGGACTTAACGTATTTGTAACACTTGGTTCAGGTGTTGTTATTGCCGGCATTATAGGCATAGCCTACGGCGATATAGCTCCTCTTGGATTTGTTCAGAGCATATATGGCGGTTTTACAGGCATGACAGAAATTTTCCTTCTTTCACTTATGACAGGCGGTTTAGCTTACATGGTTACCAAAAACGGTGGTCTGGAATGGCTCCTTGTTAAGATAAAAGGCTTAATTAAGGGTGAAAAATCAGCTCAGATAGGCATTGCCGCTATAGCTTCTGTTGCAGATATGGCAGTTGCAAACAATACAGTTGCCATTATTATTACAGGACCTATATCAAAAGGTATATGTGAAGAATTCCACGTTGACCCAAGACGAAGTGCATCACTTCTTGATATTTGGACATGTATATTCCAGGGCTTTATTCCTTACGGTGCTCAGGTGCTTTTGGCATGCAGCCTTACAGCCGAAGCCAGCACACAGATAAGCCCATTAAGCTTATTCCCACTGTTATGGTATCAGCAGCTTTTAGCAGTATTTGCTATAATCTCAATATTTATACCGTTTGCTGACGGTGTTATTAAAAAGAGACCTTGGGATTTCAAAAACTGGAAAGCCCACGAAACAGCTGCAAAATAAAAAATATAAAGCTATAAAAACATAAAATACATGAATAAAAATACCCATAATACACAAAAAAATGACGGTGCATAATACCGTCATTTTTCTATTATTTTTTCTTATTTTATAATTTCATTCACTGCCATTAAGCATATCAGTAAGTATTGTTATAAATTCCTCAGCAAAAGGGTTTACGTTTAAATCTTTGAGCTTTATCCAAACAAGCCGCATATAGTCTATATTATCCTTAATTGGAATAGTTTTTATATTATCCGGGCTGTAGCCTTTAGGCAAAAGTCCGCTGCCGGTTGTAAAAGCATTTGTATGGCTTAAAATATTGTAAGCCGTTGCCCTGTCGTTTATGTATATTATTTTATTAAAGTCAAGAGAGCCGGAAAACACAGCTTCTTCCGAAAAATTAGCACTGGTATTGTCTTTTTTGGAAAAAACCACATAAGGATATTCCGTTAAATCACTCAGGCTTATTTCATCGTTATCTGCCAAAGGATGATTAGTGTTTAAAAACACCATTGGCCTGAAACGTGTTATTTCTTTATATTCCAGATAATTGGCACTTAAAATCCTGTTCATAAATTTTTCTGTCATATCAGAAAGGAATATAATGCCTATATCGCTTTTACGCTGTGACACGTTTTCTATAACCTTGTCCATGTCTATTTCTTTAAAAGAAAGCTCAAACTTTTCATAATCATGTCTTTCAAGGAACTTTACAAATGCTCTGGCACAAAACGGATACCTTTGAGCCGATATACTGAGTTTTGCACATTCATTAGAGCCTCTGTCGCTGTAAAAGCGCTCCACCTTTTTTTGCTGTTCTATTATAGGCCGTATCTGTGTTAAAAACTCCTGTCCGTCTTCTGTAAGTACAATACCCCTGTTGCTTCTTATAAAAATCTTTATCCCCAATTCTTCCTCCAGCTCCCTGATAGAACTGGAAAGGCTCGACTGCGAAACAAAAAGGTTTTGTGCCGCTTTATTTATTGAACCACAGTTATATATTTCCGATACATAATTAAGCTGTAAAAAAGTCATATCTGCCCTCCTTCTAAACACAGGCCTTTCCTCACAGTATATCACAAAAACATGAATATGTTAAAAAATTTTAATTTATATTGTAATATTTAACAAAATTATTAATTTTTTCTTACATATTTCATTTCTATTGTCTAATAAATTCACAAGAGTTATAATAGCCATGTATCAATAAATCGAAGCCTAAGGAGGCATTTTTATGAAAAAAAATATACTACCTTTAGTTTTAGCACTTGCAGTTTTTTCATCCTCTGTACCGGTTTTTGCTTCAGATATAACAGTTAATGTTAACTCTCAAAAAGTAGTTTTTGAGGACCAACAGCCGGTTATTAAAGATAACCGAACACTTATACCTCTCCGTGGTGTTATGGAAAAAATGGGTGCCACAGTTTATTATATAGACTCAATACAGACAGTAAACATACAAAAAGGCACAACAAACGTAACTCTTAAAATTGGCGATCCTGTTATAAGCATAAATAACGATAAAAAAGAACTCGATGTAGCACCTGTTATAATTAACGACAGAACAATGGTGCCTATAAGAGCAATAGCCGAAGCCTTTGGTGCAGATGTTAATTGGGATGATGCAACAAAAACAGTTGACATCAGCATACCGGAGGAAAAAACAACCCTTTTTAAAAGCGATATTGCATACGAAGCTCAGGAAGATAATTACAGCAGTAAAGCAACTGAAAACTGGATGCTTAAAACCGAAAACGGTACAGAAATTTTAAAAGTAACTCTTGTATATCCTTTTCTTAACGATAAGTCATCAGAAAGTGCCGGCATAAACAGCTATATTTCTTCTTATGTTCATGCAATGGCTACAAAATATATTGAGGAAAATACTGAAACAATGCTTCAATCTCTTGCTGAATTAGGCAGTGATTACAGAACAAACGAGATTTATATTTCTTATGAAGACCTGTATCATAATGACACAAAGGGTATTTTGTCATACCTTACCACATTTATGGTATTTAACGGCGGAGCACATCCTGTTACATACGGCTACGGAATGACTTTAGACCTTAAAACAGGCAGTGAAATTACTTTAAGCAAATTAGCCGGATGTGAAGGTGAAAATAATATTTCAGATACACAAAGAGCCGTTAATTATTTAAGTCAGGAAATATCGGATCATCCCGATGAATATTTCGAAAATGCCGGAGAACTTATTAAAGAAAACCAAACCGGAAATTACGGCTGTTACTTAGGTGAAAACAAAGTAATAATATTTGCCTCAGCCGGCACAATTTCAGCCTACTCCAACGGAATGCTTAAGTTTGAAGTACCTTTAAGCTGAGATTAAAATTAATTCCTTTATAAAAATATAATTTATTTAACAACAGCAAAACCGGATTATATTTAATATAATCCGGTTTTTGATTTTATTTTATGTAGTCCTTTATTTTTTTTACATCAGATGCATATACATTTTTCAGGTTTCTGTTATATATAACCGATGCCGGATGATAAAGAGGATATATTTTTAAGCCTTCCGACTCCATAACATTTCCATGGCAGTCACCTATTGAAAGGCGGTTGTTTCCCGTTACAGCCTTTAAAGGCACATTGCCCAATGTTACTATAAGATACGGTTTATAAGTGTTTATTTCTTTTTTAAGAAGCGGCACAAACTCCTCTATTTCTTCACGGCTTGGTGTACGGTTTACAGTCCTTCCTGTTTTTTCGCTTATGGAAGTCGGCCTGAATTTAACCACATTTGTTATATAAAGGTCATCCCTTTTTAATCCGGCAAGTTCTATAAACTCATCCAGATTTTTACCGGCTTTACCCACAAAAGGCCTGCCCAGTTTTTCCTCTTCACCGCCGGGAGCCTCTCCTATAAGCATTATACCTCCGTCAGTTTTGCCTTCACCGAAAACAAGCTTTTTGTCGCTGTATTTTTGTATGTATTCATTTTTCATATTCTCCAGACTATCCATTTAATCATTACCCCTTTTGCAAAACAGTATTTTATTTACGGTTATCAACACGGTTTAATTTAAAATATATTAATTTATCAACATTAATAAAGCTTTATACACACAATTTTGTTGACAACTTTTATTTGTCCACATATAAACAATTTATCAACATTTATTTTACCACATTATATTGGTTAAAACATCATTTTAAACTCAAAATATAGTGATTAGTTTATAATTCTTATATTTATCAACATCTGCATATTAATTTCGATGTTTTTCACGATTTTATTCCACAAATAAGTCAACATTGACGGCAAAAATTATTGTAAACATATTTAAGAGCATTTTTCCCAACTTTTTTGTTTTAAGCCTTAAAAAATCCTTATTTTACAAGGTTTTTACATTAAAAAACAAACCGTAATTTTTTTGCCGGCTCAAAATTAATATTTTATGTAAACTAAATTTAAAAGTTATGCACTTTATCCACAAAAAAGCTGTTGATAACTTTATTAAATTTAGTAATACGTCGGTTTTTTAATTATTTTTGCACATTATTTTCATTTGCATGTTTAAACTTAAAATACAGATATTGTATTATAAATCCGCTTAAAGCACCGAATATATGGGCAGTATTGTCTACTCTTGGGTCGGAAAAGCCTATTAATATTGAAACCGCTATATAAAGAACCAAAGTGAAATAATCCATTAACTGGGCTTTATATGCCTTCATACGGCTTACAGCGGCTAAGGCACCTATTACACCGAATATAGCTCCTGATGCACCTATAGCCAATCCACCACCGATTAATGCACTGAAAAGCGATGCCAAAAAGCCTGTTAATAAGTAAATAACAGTATAATTAACTCTGCTGAGTATTCTCTCTGTTTCTCTGCCGAATATATAAAGAGAAAAACAGTTAAAGAACAAATGACTCAGCTCCTGATGCATAAAAACAGCCGTTATAAGCCTGTAGACTTGTCCAGACAAAAGTCCCTGCCGGCTTGTACCAAAATTATATATGGCACTATCTCCGCCTTTTAAATTTATATATGCCCAGATTAAAACATTTATTACTATTATTGCATAAGTAATATACGGCTTATTATTATATATTTTAATACTGCTTGTTTCGCTTTTTTCATACTCTTTCCAATTAAAATACAGTTCAATACCGTTTAATTTAGTAGGCTGCCCTTTTGGAAAAAGCAGCCTTTCCTCATAAGCACTAAATGCCCAGTATACATTATGTATATTGGGATTTATTTCCAATTCATTAGATGAGTCAGAAAAGTTACAGAAGTCAGAAAAAAACTCATTTTTGTTTTCAGCAGTAATTTTAGTACTGAATATAATATTTAAGCTTACCAAATTACCGCAGTGGCAGTCTTTTAATTTTTGGTATAATTTATTTATATAAGAAATATAGTTATTATCTTTGGTAAAATTATTACTGTCAGTTATATGTATAGCGTATAAAACAGGCGGCATTATTTTTAAATACCAATATTCTGCATTATGTACCGGGCCTTCATAAAAGCCGTTATCCAGCAGTATAGATGATGTTTTATTAATAAAAAAGTTGTAATCCACTTTATCACCTCACAGTTGTATTTTAAATTTTACACTGTGGGCAATACAATGTCAAACACCAAGCAAATGACTTATAATCATTAAACTGCCTATGCCCGGAAGGCCTAAAAAGCCAACAAAACACGATGTTAGCAGGTTTACACCTACATGTATTCCACAAGGAGCCAAAACTATATTTAAGGCATAAAGTATACCGGCACCCACTGCCGAACGCACTATAAATTTAAGCAGCATAGACAGCGGGCCGGACACAATGACTATCAGCATTAAAAAAGCAAAAGCCATTATCATGGCAAACATTACAAAAGACGACTGCACAGTTCACAACCCCCTTCAAAAACATTGGCTTTTACACCTGCTTTTTTTGCCTGTTTAAGAAAGTACTGGTATTTTTTATTAAGTGCCTCCATTTGGTATATATAGCTGTCAATTAGACATTCGTCTGTTTCCATATCAAACCGGCTTTTTACTATGCTCATTTCTTTTCTTAAATCCTCAATACTGGTTAATAAATAATTATCGGCTTTGTTCTTTTTCATAGGTAAAACCTCCGCATTTATTATATATAACATAATATAAACCTTTTTAGTTAATTTATACCGTAAATACGAAAAAAAACCGCAAAGCTTTTAAACTTTACGGTTTAAATAAATTTTATTCTCTCTTTTTTTGGATATAGCTTAAGCAGTACTTTGAAACAAGGCCTATGGCAAAACCGGCAGCAACACCGCTTACTATAAGAACCGGTATTAAATACAAAACAACATTTCGGCCTAAAATAATGCAGGCAACTACAATCTGGCCTATATTATGGAAAACTCCGCCTGTTACACTTACACCTATTATACTGGCATCTTTTAGTCTATGTACAGCAAGCATTGCGCCATAGCTTACAAATGCTCCTGCCAAACTATACCACAGCCCAACAAAACCACGGAAAAGCAATGCCGATATTATAACCCTGACTATTGATATATAAAAGGCTTCTTTTGTGCCCATTATATACATGCAAAGTACAACGACTATATTTGAAAGGCCTATTTTTATTCCCGGTATGGGAACAGGCATAGGTATAACAGCCTCAACATACCCCATAAGTATGGCAAGAGCAGCAAATATGCCGTAGTATGCTGTTTTTTTAGCCATTGTACTCACTCCTTTTTATTGCAGCTTAATAAAATTACTGAACAACAGCGTCTATACTGTTGTCTTCTCCATTTTCTATTTCTATAACCACCTTATGAGGAAGGCACACTATACTCTCGTTTTCTCTGTTAATAGGCAAATGATTGACACATATCTGGTCACGGCAGTCGGCAGAAACAACACTTATTTTTCCGTCCTGAACTTTAATTACATTAGTTCCGTTTGCTCCTGTTATGGTATCTTCGGTATTTTGGGATAAATCGTATCTCTGTACTTCTTTGCCGTCTACATAAACCACACCATAAGCGCCTTCACTTCCCGGCCGCAAAAGGCCTGAAAAATACAGTCCTCCGGCAGCTATCAGCAAAACAGCTATTATAATAAAGTCAAGTTTTTTCAATAAAAGCACACTCCGTTAATAATAGTTAATAATATTTAATAACAGTTGCTATTTTTGGCAGCTAACAAAAATCCTCCGTAAAACCGCTTACAGAGGATTTTGTTATTTTAATATATTATACTGTTTTATATTATTTTATTTTGTAATTCTTTCCATTCCGCCCATGTAAGGTCTTAAAACTTCAGGAATTATAATTGAGCCGTCTGCCTGCTGATAGTTTTCCATTATAGCAGCTGTTGTACGGCCGGCAGCAAGACCGCTTCCGTTAAGTGTATGAACAAATCTTGCTTTATCTTTAATATTGTCTTTAAACTTAATATTAGCTCTTCTTGCCTGGAAGTCCTCAAAGTTAGAGCAGCTTGAAATCTCTACATATCTGTTATAGCTTGGCATCCAAACTTCAATATCGTAAGTCATAGCAGCACTAAAGCCAAGGTCACCGCCGCAAAGTCTAACTACTCTGTAAGGAAGGCCTAACATCTGGAGAATCTGTTCAGCGTCATTTGTAAGTGTTTCAAGCTCTTCATATGAGTTTTCCGGTCTTGAGAACTTAACCATTTCTACTTTATTAAACTGGTGCTGACGGATAATACCTCTTGTATCTCTTCCGGCTGAGCCTGCTTCTGCTCTGAAGCATGCTGTATAAGCACAATGTTTAATAGTAAGGTCTTTGCCGTCAAGTATCATATCTGAATACATATTTGTAACAGGAACCTCAGCTGTAGGTATAAGGAAATAGTCTGTGCCTGTTACCTTAAATGCATCTTCCTCGAATTTAGGAAGCTGGCCTGTACCTGTCATTGATTTTCTGTTTACCATAAATGGAGGGAATATTTCTGTGTATCCCTGTTTGTCTACATGAAGGTCAAGCATAAAGTTGATTATAGCTCTTTCAAGTCTTGCTCCAGCGCCTTTATAAATTGTAAATCTTGAGCCTGTTATTTTGCCTGCTGTAGCTGGGTCAAGTATGCCTAAATCTTCGCCTAAATCCCAATGAGGTTTAAAGTCAAAGTCAAATTTTCTTGGCTCGCCCCATTTTCTTAATTCCTCGTTTTCTGTATCGTCTTTTCCGTTAGGAACAAGTTTATAAGGTGTATTAGGTATTGTAAGAAGGAATTTATTAAGTTTTTCGTCTACTTCAGAAATCTGAGCGTCAAGCTCTTTAATTTTATCTGAAAGCTCTTTCATGTCAGCCATAAGAGCTGAAGTATCTTTACCTTCTTTTTTAAGCTTAGGAATTTCTTTGGAGTCAGCGTTCTGTCTCTGTTTAAGCTCCTCTGTTTTGCCTATAAGCTCACGTCTTACCTTGTCCATCTCTGTAAATTCTTCAAGGTGATAATCTTTGTTTCTTTTAGCAAGAGCGGCTTTAATGCTTTCCATATCTGACCTTAATAATTTTACGTCTAACATTTTTTAATCCTCCAATTTTATTTATACAAAATTTTAATTTTTGTGAATATAAACCGATATGTCGGCCCATAATACTTCTATACATTTCAGTTTTGAAAAATATGTTTTCAGGGTTGAAATGTTTTTAGTCCGGAAATCATTCCCCCCGATTTCCGGCTTTTTTACTGTGCTGATACTTTAGAGCTTTTTTGTGGAATAATCCTGATTTTTTTCTGCTTCTTTTAGGAAGTATTTCGCTTTCATATCTTTCTTCTATTTTTTTGACAATTTCTTTTCTGTCATCACAGACATAAGAACCGTCAAGAGCCATATTAAGGGCCTGCATTTCTTCTTCTGAAAGAACATATTCACTTACACCCATTTCAACCGGTTTAGCGTATGTATAGCATCCCGAACGGCTGTGTATTCCGTTTAAAATAACACCGTTATTTTCACTGTCTAAAAGTGCTACGGCAAAACATAAGTTGCCGCCGGCTTCATCAAAAGGGTTATATCTTATTATACCCACTTTTTGAATACATTTATCCATATTTTTACTTAAATCCATAACGGCTTCTGATATTTTATCGTATTTTTCTTTAATTTCCGATGAAGTTTCGTTAAATTCCTTAAATTTTTCCTCAAGACTCTTTGTTTCTTCGCCTTCACCCATTACACTGTTATATCTTTTCTTAAGTTTAGAAATTTGAACAAGTGCTGAAAGTGCAACTATTAAAGATGCACACATAAGAACCATAAGGACCGCTATTACTGCAACTAAGTTTTGATTTATAATTGCAATTAAATTTTCCATTATTCAATATCACGTCCTTAAATAATTATTTTATTCATAAGAGCCATTATTCTGTCCAAATCTTCATCTGAATAATACTCTATTTCAATAGCGCCTTTATTTTTACCGCTTTTAAGCTTAACTTTAGTGCCTAATATATCTCTAAGATTTTCTTCTAATTTATTATATCCGTCAGTATTGAATTTTGATTTCTTTTCAGCAGTTTCCGGTTTTTTATCCAGAAGTCTTTTTACAATATTTTCTGTTTCCCTTACACTTAATTCTTCGTCAATTATTCTTTCGGCAAGCTCAAACTGTTCATCACCGTTTTCAATAGGAAGTATGCTTCTGGCATGGCCCGAAGAAAGCTTGCCGTTTTTAACAAGTTCCTGAACACGGCTGTCAAGATTTAAAAGCCTCATAGCATTTGCCACTGCAGAACGGCTTTTGCCTACTCTTTTTGCAATTTCGTCCTGACTTAAATTAAAGTCGGTGCTTAATTTGCTGTAGCCTGCCGCTTCTTCCATAGGATTTAAATCTTCCCTTTGAAGGTTTTCGGCAAGGGCAATTTCAAAAAGCTTGTCATCTTCATATTTTTTAACAATGGCCGGTATTTCTTTAAGCCCTGCTATTTTGGAAGCACGCCATCTTCTTTCACCTGCTATAAGCTCATAGTAATCGTCATTCTGCTTAACTACTATAGGCTGTATAACGCCGTAGTTTTTAATTGACTCTGCCAGTTCTTCAAGGGATTCTTCCTGAAACTGTTTTCTTGGCTGATTTCTGTTAGGTTCAATTTTATTTATATCCAAAAGCACAACAGTGCCGTCTGCATTTTCTGTGCTTTTTTTATTTACTTCTTTTTTACTGGATTCAAACAAAGCCTCAAGGCCCTTTCCCTTTGGCCCAAGGCCGCTTTTTTTAACAGCCAAATCAATTCCACTCCTTCTCAATAACTTCTTCCGCTAAAAGGCGGTAGCTTTCGGCACCCTTTGAGCGGCTGTCATACATAATAATAGGCAGTCCGTGGCTCGGTGCCTCTCCTAACCTGACATTTCGTGGAATTATTGTTTTGTATATGTTTTCGCCCAAATCTTTTTTTACTTCCTCTACAACTTCCATTGAAAGGTTTGTTCTTGCATCGTACATTGTAAAAACAACTCCCTCCATTTCAAGGGAAGGATTAAGCCTGTCTTTAACAAGTCCTATTGTATGAAGAAGCTGTTCAAGGCCTTCAAGAGCAAAATACTCACACTGTATAGGCACAAGAACCGTATCTGAGGATGTAAGGGCATTAATTGTTATTAAATTAAGTGAAGGCGGACAGTCTATAATTATAAAATCATAATTATCTTTTATGGTATTTACGGCATTTGAAAGTATATACTCCCTTTTTTCTTTTCCTATAAGCTCTATTTCGGCTCCGGAAAGATTAATATTTGAAGGAAGTATCTGAAGATTTTCAACACATGTATTTAAAATAGCATCCTGAATTTTAATTTCATCAAGAAGTATTTCATATATGGTGTTTTCAATTTCATTTTTTTCAAAACCAAGACCGCTGGTTGAATTTCCCTGAGGGTCGGCATCTATAATAAGAACCTTTTTCCCTGCTTGCGCCAAACATGCTGAAAGATTTATAGCGGTTGTTGTTTTGCCAACTCCGCCTTTTTGATTAGCTACCGCTATAATTCTAACTTTGCTCATAAAAATTACATCTTCCTTACTGTCACATATACTAAGTTTTTAATTATTCTATCACAGTTTAATTGAAAAATAAACTAAAAATACTAATATTTATTAAATTGTTTCACGTGAAACATTGACACAGCAAAAATCAAAAAATGAATCCGGTTTATAATTATATAAACCGGATTATAGTTTTGTTTCACGTGAAACATTTATTACATTTGTTCTGGTGCAGATATTCCCAAAAGTGCCAGACCTTTTACAAGTACGCTGTTTACTGCTTTAACAAGTGTTAATCTTGCGGCCTTTACTCCTTCGTCCTCCACAATTATTGGGTTATCATGGTAGAACTTGTTAAACGCCTGTGAAAGGTCTACAAGGTATCTTGATATTACGGAAGGTTCGTATTTATCAGCGGCATCCTGTATTTTTGAAGGATAGTTGTTTAAAAGCTTGCAAACTTCAAATGAAGCTTCATCACTTAAAGCCGAATAATCAGCCTTAGTTAAATCAACATCGCCGGCTTTTTTAATAACACTGCATGCTCTGGCATTGGTATACTGAACATAAGGGCCTGTTTCTCCATCGAAGTTTAACATTCTGCTCCATGAGAAAACAACATCTTTAATTCTGCCGTTGTAAAGATCATTAAATATAACGGCACCGATTCCCACCTGTTTTGCAACATTTTCTTTATCAGGCAAATCAGGATTCTTTTCTTCTATAATTTTCTTTGTTTCATCAATAGAGCCTTTAAGAAGGTCCTCCATAAGAACAACATTGCCGTGGCGTGTTGAAAGTTTTCCGCTTTCAAGGCTTACAAGACCGAAAGGCACATGAACAAGGTCTTTTGCCCAGTCATAACCCATTTTTTCAATTACTTTAAACCACTGTGCAAAGTGAAGGTTTTGGTCTATGGCCGTTACATATAAGCACTTATCAAAGTCATAAGTTTTCTTTCTGTATAAAGCCGCTGTTATATCCCTTGTGGCATAAAGTGTGCCGCCGTCACTTCTTATAATAAGGCATGGAGGCAT
>CALWSS010000085.1 GCA_944384255.1 uncultured Clostridia bacterium | reverse complement strand
GCCTTATTATATTTTGGGGACTTAATAATTACAGCATGATTTTAAACGGTGTAGAATATGGAATATCAATATTTTTTCCGTTTATACTTGGTCTTTGTATAGCTTTTGTAGTAAATGTTATACTGCGTGTTGTTGAGAGTATTTGGGATTATTTATTTAAGAATAAAAAAAGCAAACTGCACCAAAGTAGTTTAAAGCGTCCGCTTTGTGTTTTAATTAGTTTTCTGCTTGTTTTAAGCGTGTTGTTTGTGGTTACTTTTATTATTGTTCCTGAGCTTAATAAAACTGTTGTATCAGCAGTTGATATGGTGCCTCAGTATATAAACGAGATTGAAAAGAAATGGATTGAACTTTCCGAAAAACTTGCAGAGTATCCCATAACATTGCCGCAATTTGAGCATAGCTCAAGCGAAATAGCTGAAAACATAAAAGAGTTTTTAACTGAAAGTGGAGATTATTTAATAAATAAAACTTTTGAAGTTACTTTTTCTATATTTTCGCTTATATTCAATATTGTTTTAGGTATAGTTTTTGCTGTATATATCTTAATGAGCAAAGAAAAACTTACTAAACAGTGCAAAAAAGTTATATTTGCCTTTTTACCTGAAAACAAGGCTCAAAAAGTAATTGACGTTTTTTGTCTTTCAAATAAAACATTTACAAACTTTGTTACAGGCCAGTTTACGGAAGCCATTATTATAGGTGTGCTGTGCTTTATAGGAATGTTAATTTTAAGAATACCTTTTGCTCTTATAATATCTGTTTTAGTAGGTTTTACAGCACTTATACCGGTATTTGGTGCTTTTATAGGTACATTCGTTGGCATATTCCTTATTGTAATGGTTGAGCCTATTAAAGCCGTATGGTTTGTTATATTTATTGTTATATTACAGCAGATGGAAGGAAATTTGATTTATCCACGTGTTGTTGGTAAATCAGTAGGACTTCCGGGTATATGGGTACTTCTTGCAGTAACTGTTGGAGGAAGTGCTTTTGGTATTGTAGGTATGCTTATCGGTGTGCCTGTTTGCTCAGTTTTGTATACACTGTTTGCAGGATTTGTAAACAAACGACTGAAAAATAAAAATAAAACAATTTAATTATGATAGTGTAAAATAAAAGGCAATGACAGGAAAATCAAATTTATTTCCTTTCATTGCTTTTTTGTTTTTAAAATAAAAAAGCTTTTTGCATTTATTTTTTGTGTTATGGAATAATTAAAGTATACCCTTAATGAAAGGAATGATATTATGGATATGCTTTCCATAGCAGGATTAAGAAAGTCTGTGAGAAACTTTACACAGAAAAGCTTTGATGAAAATACAAAAACTGAAATACTTGATTTTTTTACAAAATGTGAAAGACTTGATGAAAGTATAAAAACAGAAATAAAGCTTTTTGACAAAAAAGACCTTCCTAAAGAAGCTGAAGAAAACGGCGGTTATAACGGATTTTTAATCGATGCACCACATTATATAGCTATTTATTCCGAAAAAAAGACATGCTTCATTGAAAATGCCGGGTATATGGGTGAGGGCATTATATTTAAGCTTACAAGTATGGGTATAGACAGCTGTTGGATAACACTTAAACAGGAACATGTTATAAGTGAACCGGATAATAATATGCGTTTAACAGGTTTAATAGCTGCCGGATACGGAGAAAAGTTTAAAAATCCTAAAATTATAAACAAAATGATTTGGGGCAAAGGCTACGATAATTTAAAAGTTATAAATATAGATACAGACAATAAGGCACGAAAAGAAGTTACAGAAATAGTTTATATGAATGAATACGGCAACAATATCACTATAGATGAACTTGTATCAAGCGGTATAGAAGAAGGATTTTATGCTGCAAGACATGCACCGTCTGCCCTTAACCGTCAGCCGTGGAGATTTATACTGGATAATGAGTTTGTTGTGCTTATTATTAAAAAAGACGAATTTACAAATATTTATGAGGCTAAAATAGATGCCGGAGCAGTTATGTTTAATTTTGCTGCCGTTATTACAGAAAGAGTGTTTAAAATTAAGTGGCTTGTTGCACAGCCGGAAAAAGACTATAAAATACCTAACGACTGTGCTATAGCCGCTTACTGCCATATTTAATAACTGAATGAAATTATTTATAATTACAAATTTGTTTATTTTATTAGAAAATTTTATTAAAACTATTGACATTTGTAATTTTTAGGTTTATACTTCCTATAAATTTATCTCATATTTTTTCGAGTAAAACTTTATGGTAAATAAATTGAAGGAGAAAAAGACAATGTTTAACTTTAACGCTGCCATCGTCATTATTAACATTATTAACCTCATCATTGATGAGGCTATTTGTGTTGGTAAAAAGCGTTTGGTAAGGTTAAAGATTTCTTGGGTTTAAAAAAATAAATTAAACTCAAAGCCATATCAGCCAAACGCTGGTATGGCTTTTTTATTTACTTGAATTTGGGAATGTGAAAGGGGAATGAAGAAATGTTGTTAACAGGCTGTGAAATAATAATGGAGGTATTGGCCGAACAAGGGGTGGACACAGTGTTTGGCTATCCGGGTGGACAGGTTTTAAATATTTACGATGCACTTTATAAAAACCAGCACAGGATTAAACATGTTTTAACGGCTCACGAACAGGGAGCAAGTCATGCCGCAGACGGCTACAGCAGAGCCAGCGGAAAAGTAGGTGTGTGTATAGCCACCAGCGGACCGGGTGCCACAAACCTTATGACAGGTCTTGCTACAGCTCATGCAGATTCAATACCGGTTGTAGCTATAACGGGAAATGTGCCTATGGAGCTTATAGGAACAGACAGTTTTCAGGAAGTAGATACAATAGGACTTTCAATACCGGTTACTAAACATTCTTTTCTTGTTAAATCAATAGATACATTAGCTTACACATTAAGAGAAGCGTTCAGATTTGCAAAAAGCGGCCGTCCGGGACCTGTACTTGTGGATATTCCAAAAAATGTTCAGGTAGCAAAAACGGAATATGAGCCTATGGGTGAAGTTGAAAAAACACCTGATGTTAGCCCAAATAAAGATTTGCTTGATGAGGCTGTAAAGATTATAAACAACTGCAAAAAACCGGTTATATACTGCGGCGGCGGTGTTATAAATGGAAACTGTTCAGAATTTATTGAGCCTTTGGCAGAAAAATGCGGTGCTTACGGAGTATTTTCAATGATGGGACTTGCTGCTATGGACTGTGAAAATCCAAGACACTTGGGAATGAGCGGTATGCATGGAAGATATGCAGCAACAAAAACACTTACAGAAGCAGACCTTGTTCTTGCAGCCGGAGTAAGATTTACGGAAAGAGCAACAGGAAATAAAGCAAAATTTGCAGAGCATGCCAAAAT
>CALWSS010000084.1 GCA_944384255.1 uncultured Clostridia bacterium | reverse complement strand
AGTCCGGGTAAACTGGGTAGGGGTTCAAGTCCCCTCGACTGCATAATATGCGCGAATGGCTCAGTGGTAGAGCATCGCCTTGCCAAGGCGAGGGCCGCGAGTTCGAATCTCGTTTCGCGCTTTTTTTATTTAGTTTATTTAATGGGCTATCGCCAAGCGGTAAGGCACAGGACTTTGACTTCTGCATTCGTTGGTTCGAATCCAACTAGCCCAGCTCATTAAATAAAAATAGTGGGGTATCGCCAAGCGGTAAGGCAACGGATTCTGATTCCGTCATTCGCAGGTTCGAATCCTGCTACCCTAGGTTTTGCCCAGATAGCTCAGTTGGTAGAGCAGAGGACTGAAAATCCTCGTGTCCTTGGTTCGATTCCGAGTCTGGGCACTTAACCCTTCAGCATTTGCTGAGGGGTTTATTTTTTAGCAGATTAAATATTTTTATTTTAATTTTTATGTTAATTATTTATATGTGCTTTAGTTTATAACAGTCATTATGTATTAATGGCTGTTTTTTTAATTTATATTCGTTTTATTTAATGAAGTATTGTCATTTTATTTGTGAATTTATGTGATTGACTTGTATTTTACAGGATGTTATTCTGAAATTGATATTTAATGGTTTTATGTACCTTAATAGGGGAGGTCAACATATGATTATGAATAAAAAATCTCTATTTGTATTTATTTTTATATTGTCCGTTATTTTAACTGGTGTGTGTGCTTTTGCCGCTGCTTTGCCTGATGTTAAAATATCGGTTGGGGGTGTTACACATGACAATGCGGTAGTAAATATAAACGTAAAGTCGGATGAAAAATTTTTTGACACAGGAATACTGTTTTTGGGATATGACGGTGAAAACAGCATGAATGAAGTATGCCGGGTAAATCTTCCCGAATTAACAGCATCATACAGCGGCAGTATAGATTTAAACGAATATGGTGTTACACTTGAGCCAAACAAAAAGTATATTTTATCATTTTCAGCCGGTGAAAGTAATATGCTTGGCCACTTTTCGGAAAATATTACGTTTGTTACATTAAATGATACTAATGAGAAAAATACTACTTCTACAGATTCAAATTATAGTGATGTGTCATTTACTGAAAATAAAACTGAAATAGAGCAGACTAATAAAAGCAAAGCACCGGATATATCTGTTTATAACGAAAAATGGATTACTCAGGACAATGCTTATATTCAAGGTGAAATAGAATATGCTGATGGAGCTAAGCCGTCTTATGTAGGCATGTATTTGGGAACAAGTGCGGCTAATATGAAAGCTGTTTGGAAGGAAAGTCTTCCGCATAATAAAAATCCTTTTAATATTTGGTATGATATTAAGGACGAAGTAGGCATAAAACTTGAACCTGATACAAAGTATTATTATACATTTTATGCTATAGTTGACGGGAAAACATATAAGGGTACAGTAAGAAACTTCCGTACGGAAAAATCCGAAATTTGTTTGCACTCTTCATATGATGAGAATGGGTATTGTGCAAACTGCGGAGAAGAGTTTCAACTTCAACAGGTGAAATCAATTAACAAGCAGATGGTATGCAAAAAAGAAAATGCCGCATTACACAGCCGTCCCTATGGAGCAGCGCCGATAACCGGCCGCGGCAGAAACGGTCAGATACTTACAGTTTCAAAACAAGCAGTTAACAGTTACGGCAATCTGTGGTATCAGTTATCAGACGGGAAATGGATTGTAAGTGATTATGTGGAGGAACAAAAGTCTTCATCTTCAGGTATTTTATTAGGAATGTATACAATACATATTCGAATTGACGGAAAAGAAATATCTTTACAGGGCATACAGCCGGTTGTAAGAAACGGATATACTCTTGTGCCAGTAAGAAGTGTTTCTAATGCCATAAATAAAAATGTTGAATATGATGAAAAAGCGAGGACAATTACTGTTTCTGACAGCAGTAAAAAAATGAAAATGACATTAGATTCAAGAAATGTGGTTTATACAACTGGGTATAAAACCGAAACAGGTCTTCTGTCAACAGCTCCTGTTATAATTGACGGAAATGCAATGCTGCCGGTAAGAGATGTAGTAGGATTTTTTGACTATGATATAAGCTGGGATGTTTCAACATATACAATTAATATTAATTCAAAGGGATATAAAGATACTACAGCAGAAAATATTTCGGAATACCGTAATCCTCTTGGAGATAAAAAGCTGTCCGTTACAGCCGGATTTTATTACAGCAGCGGTTCATACCACGGAGGGGTAGATTTTTCAGCCAAAGACGGGACACCGCTTTATCCTGTTCAGGGAGGGAAGGTATTGTTTGCCGGCGTTGAAAAGCGTGCCGACGGTTCTCCGGGAATGGGAGGAAACTGTGTATTGATACTTGGAAACGACGGATATTATTATTACTATGCTCATTTACAGAAGATTAATTTTGACCAGATTCAGGAAAAAAATTCTGCTGGCAAAACTGTATTTAAAACAATAGACAATACTACACAAATAGGTCTTACAGGAAAAACTTCAGGAACACTTAAAAATATGGCGGCACACCTTCATTTAACAATAGCCGTTCCAAAAGGCTCTTCGATATCAATTCCAAAGGGGTCGGGAGTTAACGGCACAGGCAAAATGGACTGGTACGGCAACCATCAGGGTACATCCATTGACGGTGTAAAGTTCCTTGAGGACAAAGGTGTATTATAATAATTAACGGTTTTTAGACGGATATAAGGAAAATATTTTTTGAATTTTAAATTGGAGCGGCGCAGTTAAAAGCACCGCTCCTGTTTTTTTAGTTAAATATATTTATGGTAATGAGATGAATATATATGCATTGTTGTTTTTAATTTCATATCTCTGGTCAATACTCTCAATTATATCTGTTCTTATATAAATTTTTCCGTCTTTTATTACAGCTCCGTTTTCGTATGTCTTAATTTTATTTATTTCGTTTAATTTTACATTTTTTGAGGTTATATCGTAATGTTTTGTATAGCCTGCTTGAGTAAAAGAGAGCAACAAAGCTGAAAGCATTATGGCCGCTGTTGATATGTAAATTGTTTTTAATATGCACATTTTAACACCTCTTATTTACATAATGCATAGTTTTTGTTAATAAATGCAATATTAACAAAAATATTTTACTGCAAAATGCGGTTAAAGTCAATACTGCATATTGCGGTATTATATACTTCTTTTGGTGATTTTATGTATAAAAGGATAAGGGATTTAAGAGAAGACAATGACCTTACTCAAAAACAGGTGGCATCATATCTGCACTGTTCTCAGCAGGTATACAGCAATTATGAGCTGGGGCAGAGGGATATTCCTACAGCTGTTTTAATTGCCTTGGCTAAGTTTTATAATACAAGTACCGACTATATTTTAGGACTGACAGATGAAAAATAATCTTGTTTTGCATCTTAGTAAGGAGAGATTTTAATTGGCTCTTAAGAAAGATTTGACAGTTGGGAACTTAAATACACAAATTTTTATGTTTGCACTGCCTATAATTATTTCCAATCTTTTTCAGGCTATGTACAATGCCGTTGATATGTATTTTGTTGGAAAATATTTGACTACTGCATCAACGGCGGCTGTTTCAGTAAGCGGGCCTATAATGAATGTGTTTTTAATGGCTGTATCCGGTATGGCTTTAGGTGTTACTATTATACTCGGCCGGCTTGTGGGAACAGGGGACAATCAAAGAATAAAAAAGACTGCCAACACGGCCATTGTTATATTTTTAATTTCATCAGTAATACTTTCGGTTTTAGGAATAGCACTTTCCCCTGCAATTCTTAAGATTGTTTATACTCCAAAAGAGACTTTTTCACAGGCCCTTTCTTATTTAAGAATAGTTTTTGCCGGAATGATATTTACACTGGGTTATAACCTTGTATGTGCCATTCAAAGAGGCTTTGGGGATTCAAAAAGCTCTATGTACTTTGTTTTGGCTTCTACAATTACAAACATTGTACTTGATTACTTATTTATTGCAGTTTTAAATGCCGGTGTTGAAGGTGCAGCTTATGCTACTGTTATAAGCCAAGGAGTATCTTTTGTATTAAGCATTATATATTTCAGAAGAAAAAAACATATTGTTACATTTAGCCCAAAAGATTTTTGCTTTGATAAAAAAACGGCTGGGGAAATAATAAAAATAGGCCTTCCCAGTGCTTTTCAGCAGGCAACAGTTAACATAGCTTATGTAGCATTAAACGGCATAGTAAACAGCTATGGATTATATGCAAGTGCAGCTTATGGAATATGTGTTAAACTTGACAGTTTTGCAGTTTTGCCATGCAGTGCCGTTAATGATGCAGTTTCGGCTGTAAGCAGTCAGAATTTAGGTGTGGGCCAGAAAGAGAGAGCCATAAAAGGCATTACAGTGGGAAGAAAAATACTTATTCCATTTAATATATTACTTATGGCCGTTATGTTCTTTTTAGGCGGAAAACTGGTATGTCTGTTTAATTCAGACCCAAATGTAATATATATGGCACACAGATACATTAAAATATCATGTATAATGTATATTTTTTATGCCATATACTATCCGCTTATGGGATTTATTAAAGGAACGGGAAATGCCGTTTTTACACTGCTTAACACAATAGCGGCACAGCTTATTATACGTGTTCCTGTAGCTTATTTTTGTGCCAAAATATTAGGTTTAGGCTTTTATGGAGCGGCAGTAGCTTGGATTATAGCACCTATTTTTTCTAATACTGTATACACAATTTATTTAAAAAGCGGCAAGTGGGATAAAAGCTCAAAAACACATATTTAGTAAACTGGATAAAATAAAAAGTATATGATTTGTGAATAAAACGGGAAAAGTCGGAAAAAAGTTAGAAAAAAGTTATGAAAAAAAGTTACGAAAAAAGAGCTTTATTTTTGGTGGATGTTTGGAAAAGGTTGTATTGACTTAGTTTATTTTTAGATATAAAATAATTTTATCAATTATTAAAATTTTAATACTTAGAGAGGTGCGAAAAATGTTAAAATTTACATCAACAGAAAACGCTCCTGCAGCTATCGGACCATATTCACAGGCTGTAGAGGTAAACGGTCTTCTTTTTGCTTCAGGTCAGGTTGCTCTTATGCCTGGTACAGGTGAGATTGCCGGAAAGACAATAGAAGAGCAGACAGAAAGAGTTTGCCAGAACATTAAGGCTATACTTGAGGCTAACGGCCTTGGTTTCGAGGATGTTGTTAAAACAACATGCTTCCTTGCAGACATAAACGACTTTGGTGCATTTAACGAAGTTTACGGCAAATATTTCGTAAGCAAACCAGCACGTTCATGTGTTGCTGTTAAGGATTTGCCTAAAAAACTTCTTTGCGAAGTAGAAATTATAGCTGCAATGAAGAAATAATTAAACGTGAATAAAAAAAGCCGTGCTTTAAAGCATGGCTTTTTTTGTTTCGGTTTGTTTACTCTCTCTCTTTTTTATGTTTCTAAACAGTTAAATAAAATTCTTTAAGACTAAATGTTTTTGAATTTATTTACACTAAAAAATCAGCCTTTTTTGGATATGTTCCTTATGTGCATATATACCGTATTTTTTGATATACCCATCATGTCTGCAATTTTTACAACTGAGTCTTTAAAGTTAAATATACCTTTATCGTTAAGTATTGCTATAATCTCTTTGTTTTTATTGGATGTAGTTATGTTTCGGTCGTTATATACTATGTCAGAGGCTTCTTTAAGTGAAATTTTAAGTAACTCGTCTACATCATCAACAAAGCTTTCGGCAAAAGCCGTATTATGGTTGTCTGAACTGTTTATACTGAATTTTGCAAGTACGTCTGACAGAGGAGTATTAAGATAATAGTTAATGCAAAGCAAACCGATTATATATCCTTTTTCGCCTATAATGGCTATAGAACAGCTTTTAAGTGGTATACCATCCATTGTTTTATTAAAATACGACATGTGTTTTTGAGAATCATTTTCACTGAGACTTTTAACCATTGAAAGGCCAAGGTCTGTAATAGGCGAGCCTTCTTTTCTGCCGGTATGCTGTCCGTTTATGATTTTAATAACAGAATGTTCAAGATTGCCTAAACTGTGAATTACTATTTCACAGCCCTCGCCTAAATACTCGGCAAGACCTTCGGCAAGAATTTTATACGAGTTCAGTATAGCATAGTCAGCCTTTGATAATGAAACCGGTTTTTGCTTCATAATTTTACCTCCTAATAAAATAGTTTATTTAAAGAACATTATTTTACTGAATGGTTATATTTTTAGTATATACGAAATTTTCAGAATATCAATAGATTTTAAATAAAATATTGACAATTTTATTATTTTGAACAATAATTAAAGTAATTTTTTTAATTAAACATACTAATTTTATATAAGTACAGATTTATTCTATACTCCGGAACGGTCTTATTTAATAGATTTAATGTTTAAGAGCAGTTTTTTAGAGTCGTTTATGCTTATGAAATAAATAAGCATAAACACCCATTTATTTTCTAATTAATTATAAAAATATATTACAAACTGGGGAGAGGAAAAAAGTGTCAAAGAAAGTATCTGAGTTTGACAGGTATGAAAGAATGAAAAGATTAGAAAAAGAGGCTGAGGCTGAAAGAAGAAAAAGCGACATAGGCTACGGCAGAAAAAACAAGAAAAACAGGGGGATGCAGCAGACAAAAGGCCGGTTTATGGATTTTGACGATGATTATGATTACTGACTATAATAAAGTGCCATTTATTTGGCTGTTTTTTCATAGGAGTTAAAATAGTTAGAAAAAATTCAGAAAAAGTTAGAAGGGAATATATATTTTTTATATATTCCTTTTTTGTTTCAGCAAATTACGACAGTCCCTTTAATTATAATACCCATAGAGGTGATAATTATGATTAAAACGGCTGAAAAAAATACCGGAGGACTGTCGGAAAACACAGTGGATGCAAAAAATGCCAAATTAAACTCGGCTTTAATTAATATAAAGCTTTTTGTAAAACCGCTGCTATGCTGTGCTATGGCTCTTCTTATGGGGCGCCTTAGTTTAATAGGCGGTATGAGTCCGGCAGGCATTGCATTTTGCTGGGCACTGGCAGGAAAGAGCGCTTTGTTTTATCCTGCATGCCTTTTTTCACTTTTGGGATATATGTCTAAAAGCTCACAAGGCATTATACAGTATATGTCATCGCTTTTTTTAATTATTATACTGGGTTTTGCAGCAGAAAAAAAAATTCAGGCCTTAAGCAGTGCCAAAAAAGCCGTATTTCCGGCTGTATGTGTATTTTTAGGCGGAATAGTATACTTTTTGTATGCCGGTGGTACATACATAATAATTAAATCGGTTTTTGAATCGGTATTTTGTGCCGGATTATATTTTGTGTTCCAAAAGGGCACACAAATAGCCGAAAAAGGCATTAAACCGCCTCTTACCCAAAGCAGTCAGGCTGTTGTGCTGTTTATAACTTCTTTAATTGCAGCGTCATTTACGGGCTTTAAAATATCTGTAATTGATTTAAGAACGGTTATTTGTGTATTTCTAATACTTTCGGTGGGAATTTCATTTTCCGTTTCGGCTGCTGCTTTTGGTGTAATGCTGGGGTTTGTACTGCTTTTAAACGGAGGAGCAGATGAAGCGTTTTTTGGCATGATTTGTCTTTCTTCCCTTATGTGTGGACTTTTCAGCCGGGGCAGTAAAACATCATCTCTTGTGTCTTTTGCCTCAGGTGGTGTTATAGCGGCTTTATATTCCGGTATGACATCGGATATTTCAATGGCTGTTTCTGCCGTACTTGGGGCATGTATTTTTCTTATTGCACCGGAAAGAATTTTTGGTGTACTAAAAAAACTAAGTGAAGCCAAAGCCGAGGATGTTTCGGTTTATATGGAAAATGCCAAAGATTTGTTTGATACCCAAAGTCGGAACTTTGCCTCAGCATTCCGTAGCCTTGCCGAAGCCTTTGAGGTAGAAAAAGAGCTTACAACTGAAACACCTCGTAAAAAGAATGATGCCATTATAGACGATGCCGCCGGAAGGGTGTGCCGTGACTGTACAATGAGTGTTTACTGCTGGAATATTAAAAGCTGTGAAACATTAAGCGGATTTTACTCACTTATAGGCCAGTACGACAAAAACGGCATGGCAGATGAAAGCGCTATGCCTGAAGAATTTAAGCTCTACTGCATTAAGCCTAAAAAACTTTGTGAAGCCGTTAATATATCCTGCCGTATACTTAAAAACAGTGCTTTGTGGTACAGCCGTTTTGTAAAAAGCAGAAGCGTTATATCGGAACAGCTGTATTCTGTTGCCAATATTATAGACGGCATGGCTAAAAACGCCAAAATAGACGATTTGCCTTCGGCGGCAGAAGCCGATGAGATTAAACGCCGCATTGTTTCTTCCGGTGTTAATGCAGAGCAGGTATATGTCTTTAAAGAGCCGTCAGGAAGACGTATTATAAACATAAAACGCAGAAAATGTGAATTTGAAAGCGGTGACTGCACAGCCGTTATACTGCCGGCAGTTAATTCCGTATGCTCTGGCAGTTTTGTTAAAGGCTCTGCCATTTGTGGCAAAGGAACCGGGCTTTGCACTATAACTTTAAGACAAGCCGACAGTTTTGGCTTTAAATACAGCGTAAGCGCTCAAAAGCGTTACGACAGCGATGTTTCAGGTGACAGTTATTTGGTTGAGGAAAACTCCAACGGTATTCTTACAGTTGCCGTAAGCGACGGAATGGGCTCTGGAAAGACGGCCAAAGATGAAAGCTCGGAAGCATTAAGGCTATTAAGCAAGTTTTCATCTTCAGGCTTTGATGCAGGCCTTTCGGCAGGTATTTTAAATACCGTTTTGCTTGGCCGCGGCGACGGGGAGCTTTTTACAACTCTTGACGTTTGCTGTATAAACATGTATACAGGCAGAGGGCGCCTTATTAAAAACGGCGGCTCAACGGCTTTTATAATCAGGGACGGAAAAGTAACTTCCATTCGTTCCACATCACTGCCTATAGGCATACTTAAAGATGTGGACTCGGATATAACGGAGTTTAACTTAACTGACGGTGACATACTGCTTATGGTTACTGACGGGGTTATTGATTTTAACGGCAACCAAAGCGATGAAACATTTATTGAAAAAATAGTACGTAAAAACAGAAGCAGTGATATTTCCACTCTTTCACAAGCTGTTATTAACGAAGCCGTTAAGGCACAAAACGGCAGATGCAAAGACGACATGCTCTGTGTATGTGTTAAAATATTTGAAAAACGTTAGGCTATAATGTATTATAGACATATCCTGTTTTGGGTATGTCTTTTTTTGGAGGTATTGCAATGTCAGGCATGTATATAAAAGCCGTTAACACGGTTAAAAAATATAATATGCTCTTTAAGGGCGCTAAGGTTGTTACAGGTGTTTCAGGGGGTGCAGACTCAACGGCACTACTGCTTTTTTTGTGTTCTTTAAGAGAAAGCTATAACTTAGAGATTTACGCTGTTCATGTGCATCACGGCATAAGAGGCGAGGAAGCCGACAGGGACATGCACTTTGTTGAGGACTTATGTAAAAAAATGAATGTGGAATGTACAGTAAAGCATCACGACGTAATAGGTATTTCAAAAGAAAGAGGCATTTCGGAAGAAGAAGCCGGCAGAATGGTAAGGTATAAGGATTTTAGAGAAGAACTGGAAAAACGCAGTGCTGATTTTATAGCTGTTGCCCATAACATGAACGACCAAGCCGAAACGGTTATAATGCGTCTTTGCCGTGGAAGCGGTTTAACAGGTATGGCCGGTATACGTCCGGTAAGAGGCAATATTATTCGTCCGCTTATAGACTGTTTCAGAAGCGAAATAGAGGAGTATCTTGCATTTAATAATCAGGAATATATAAACGACAGCACTAATTTTAAAGAGGACTATACAAGAAACAGAATACGCCTTAACGTAATACCGTACCTTTCAAGCCAGATTAACAGATGTGCCATGGAAAACATAGCCAAAAGCGCTGTTTTGCTAAGGGAAGAAGACGATTATCTTAATTCTTTAGCTTTAGAAAAACTAAATGAGATTACAGTTAAAAAGGAAAAAAGCACAATTTCTTTAAATGCTGTAAATTTATGCAAAATTGATAAAGTTTTGCAAAGACGCATAATTCGTTTGGGCCTGCTTACTATTAAAAAAGACATAAAGGATATATCACTTAATCATGTGGATTCTGTACTTAAAATAGCCGGAAAAGGTGGACACAGCGACCTTCCTTCTGGATTTAGTGCCGATATGAGCTGTGGCATATTAAAGCTTCATCTGGGCAAGGTTCAGAGCCATGATTTTTCGTATAAGCTTGAATTTGATAAACCGGTATTTGTTGCAGAATGCGGCCTGTATTTTTTAATGACTAAAAATGCCCAAAAATTAGACGAAAAAATAAATAACGTGTATACTAAAGTCTTTGATTGTGATAAAATATCTATTAATCCTGAAATAAGGAACAGAAGAAACGGTGATAAAATAATAATTAACAAAAACGGCAGTACAAAAAAGCTGAAGGATATTTTTATCGACAAAAAGATACCTAAAGACGAGAGGGACGGCATTGCCGTTATAGTTTCAGGCAATGACATAATATCCATTTGGGGTGTTCGTGACAGTGCATATTTTTTGCCGGAAAGCCGTATGGGAAATGAATTGTTTATTTACGCATGGAGGAAAAATTATGATTGAGAAAATAAGCACACTTATTTCAAAAGACGAGATAGATAAAAGAATAGCCGAAATAGGCGCTCAGATAGAAAAGGACTATGCCGGTAAAGACTTGCATTTTATATGCATACTTAAAGGCGGCGTTGTTTTTATGACAGACCTTGCAAGGGCCATACATAAAAACGTGTATATGCATTTTATGGATGTATCCAGCTACGGCGATGCTACAGAAAGCAGCGGCAATATAAAAATACTTATGGACCTTGATGAGTCAATAGAAGGCAAAGATGTGCTTATTGTAGAGGATATAATAGATTCCGGCAGGACACTCAGCATACTTAAAAAAGTGCTTTTAGGCAGAAACCCTGCAAGCCTTAAAATTTGTACACTTCTTGATAAGCCGGACAGGAGAGTTGCTCAGGTGGATATAGATTATACCGGCTTTAAAATACCTGATGAGTTTGTTGTGGGCTGTGGCCTTGACTATGCTCAAAAGTACAGAAATCTTGACTACATAGGCATTATTTCATTTGAGGAAGAATAAAATTAAAAAAAATAAGCAGAATAAATTACCGCCTTATTAAATTTTGGCGGTAATATTTTTGTTGTGCCAAAAGGCATAAAAAACAAAAATCGGCATTATTTTTTATATGTGTTAATGCAGTTAAGGCAGGCAGTGTTAAATTTTTTTAAGGCAGTTGATTTAAGTTGTATTTGCAATTTAATTATGATAAAATATTAAATTATTGGCTGTAAGTAGGTTTATATTTTACCCGTTTTCAGCCTGAATGTGAGCTTAACCGGCTAAAATGCACGGTTTGACATATTCTCAGAACAAATATATTTACTTAGGAGGCATGAAGTTGAAAAAGTACTACAAAAGTTTTGGCCTGTATGCCATTATTTTCATTATTGTTTTAAGCATTCTGGCGTTTATAAATCAGGGTTATGTTGCGCCGCAGACAACGACGTATACATACAGCGACCTTTTCCAGAAAATAGAAGCCGGAGAAGTTTCTAAAATTTATATCCAGAATAACTCCGACGCCATTAATTACGGAACAGTAAAAGCCGAGCTTAAAGACGGTACGGTTATACAGAGCAATGTTCCTTCTTTAAGCGGTTTTTCGGAATATATAGACCAGAAAATAGTTGAGGATAACCTGGATGTTACAGTTGAGGATATACCAAAAACCAATATGCTGGGCTCTATACTTCCGTCACTTATTATGATGGTGCTTGCCGTTGTTATATTCTCGTTTATGTTCCAGAAAATGCAGGGCGGCGGCGGAAAGATGATGTCTTTCGGCAAAAGCAAGGCTAAGGTTACAATAGACGATAAAAACAGAGTTACATTTGAAAATGTAGCCGGTCTTGATGAGGAAAAAGCCGAGCTTAGCGAGATTGTTGATTTCCTTAAAGATTCCAAAAAATTCCTTGATTTAGGTGCAAGAATACCTAAAGGTGTGCTTCTTGTAGGCCCTCCGGGAACAGGTAAAACACTTCTTGCAAAGGCTGTAGCCGGTGAGGCGAAAGTGCCGTTTTTCTCTATTTCCGGTTCTGACTTTGTTGAAATGTTTGTCGGTGTCGGTGCTTCCCGTGTTAGGGATTTGTTCGACCAGGCAAAGAAAAATGCACCTTGTATTGTGTTTATAGACGAAATTGATGCCGTAGGCAGACGCAGAGGTGCAGGCCTTGGCGGTGGACATGACGAAAGAGAGCAGACATTAAACCAGCTCCTTGTTGAAATGGACGGTTTCGGTATTAACGAAGGCGTTATAGTTGTAGCGGCAACAAACAGAGCCGATATACTGGACCCTGCTATATTAAGACCGGGACGTTTCGACAGACAGGTATATGTCGGCCGTCCAGATGTTAAAGGCCGTGAGGCTATACTTAAAGTACATGCAAAGGGCAAACCTTTTGCAGATGATGTGGATTTAAGCGTTGTAGCTAAAACAACATCAGGCTTTACAGGTGCAGACCTTCAAAACCTTCTTAATGAGGCGGCTCTTCTTTCAGCAAGAGACGGCAAAAAGAAAATTGATATGGAAGAAATTCAGAAAGCCTTTGTTAAAGTCGGCATAGGTACTGAAAAGAAATCAAGAAAGATAAACGAAAAAGAAAAGCTTATTACAGCTTACCACGAAAGCGGCCATGCAGTGCTTTTCGAGCTTTTAAGCGAGCTTGACCCTGTTCACAGTATTTCAATTATACCTACCGGTATGGCAGGCGGTTACACAATGCCGCTTCCTGGTGATGACAAGATGTATATAACAAAAAAAGCTATGGAGCAGGAAATAATAAGCTTTTTAGGCGGCCGTGCTGCGGAATACATTATATTTAAAGATGTAACTACAGGGGCTTCCAACGATATACAAAGAGCAACAGCCATGGCAAGAAGCATGGTTATGAAATACGGTATGAGCGACAGACTGGGACCTATAAAGTTTGGTGACGACCAGGACGAAGTTTTCCTTGGCCGTGAAATAGCACATTCAAGAAATTACGGTGAAGAAGTAGCTGCGGCTATTGATGAAGAAGTTAAGAAGATGATGGATACTGCTTACAGTGAAGCTATCAGAATTTTAACTGAAAATATAGATGCACTTCATGCTTCAGCTAAGCTTCTTGTTGAAAAAGAAAAACTTACAGGCGATGAGTTCAGGAAGATACTTCAAAATCCTAAAGCATATCTTGAAGAAAGCATTCCTGAAAATGCTGAAAATAAAGAAAACACAGAAAATGCAGAAAACACAGAAAATATAAATACTGAGATTAGTTCTGAAAACAATGATGAAATAAATGTTGAAAAAACAGACAGCATTACAGAAAACGGCAGTAATACAGAGGAAAACCCTAAAAATACAGAAGAATAATTTCTAAAATTAATATATAAACGAAAGGATGATTATAAATGGAATATAATGTACGCCCGGGAATGACAAACGAAATGGAATATGTTGTAACAAAAGATGCCACAACAGCACATTTCAGCCATGACTGCCCTGTTTTTGCAACACCTGTTATGATTAACTGGATTGAGCAGACATGTCTTAAGCTTTGCCAGCAGGTTCTGCCGGAAGGCTATGACACAGTAGGAACATTTGTAAATGTAAAGCACATGGCTCCTACACCTATGGGTATGACTGTACGTGTATGTGTTGAAATAGCAGAAGTTAACGGAAAACTTCTTACATTTAACGTAAAAGTATACGACGAAAAAACAAAAGTAGGCGAAGGCACTCACGGAAGAGCTATAGTAAATGTAGCTAAGTTCGTTGAAAACATAAAGAAGAATAAATAATAAACACAAACTTGTTCGGGGGAATTGAAATGTCAGTAAATCTTAAAGGCAGGAGCTTTCTTACATTAAAGGATTACTCCGCAGAGGAAATAGAATACTTAATTGAGCTTGCCATAGACCTTAAAAAGAAGAAAAAAGCAGGTATATTCGAAAAACATCTTCTTAATAAAAACGTTGCTCTTATATTTGAAAAGCCTTCTACACGTACAAGATGTTCTTTTACAATAGGTGCTGTAGATGAAGGCGCTCATCCTGAGTATTTAAGCAAAAACGATATTCAGCTGGGATATAAAGAAACTGTAGAGGATACAGCAAGGGTTCTTGGCAGAATGTTCGACGGAATAGAGTTTAGAGGCTTCTCACAGGAAACAGTTGAAAAGCTTGCTAAATTTAGCGGTGTGCCTGTATGGAACGGCCTTACAGACGAAGACCACCCTACACAGGTTTTAGCCGATTTTATGACAATGAAAGAAAAGTTCGGCCATATCAAAGGCCTTAACTTTGTTTACTGCGGTGATGGCAGAAACAATATGTCAAATGCTCTTATGATAGGCTGTGCCAAAGTAGGCGTTAATTACACAGTTGCATCACCTGAAAGCCTTTTCCCTGATAAGGACTTAGTTGAGCTTTGCCGTACATACGCTAAAGAAAGCGGTGCCGTTATTACAATAACAGATAATATAGATGAAGCCGTTAAAGGCGCCGATGTAATTTATACCGATGTTTGGGTTTCAATGGGTGAGGAAGTTAAAACACAGGAAAGACTTGCAATCCTCAGACCATATCAGGTAAACGAAAAGCTTATGGCAGAAAGCGGAAAGAGCAGTACAATATTCATGCACTGTCTTCCGGCTGTAAGAGGCAACGAGGTTACAAACGAGGTTATAGAAGGCCCGCAGTCTGTAGTTTTTGACGAAGCGGAAAACCGTATGCATACCATAAAGGCTGTTATGGTTGCAACTCTCGGAGATTAAAAGAGCTTTTATTTAAAACAGGCCGCGGGAATTTATACCTGCGGCTTATTTGATTTTAAGGCGGTGTTTTGTGTGCTTAAAGAAAATCTTCTTGATTATCTTAAATCATCAAAGGACTATGTTTCAGGGGAAAAACTTGGCGAGATATTAGGCGTTTCGCGTTCGGCGGTTTGGAAAGAAATACGTGCTTTAAGAAAAGACGGATATATAATAGATGCTGTTACAAACAGAGGTTATATGATTCGTGATGTTGGGGATGTTATAAACTCAGCCGAAATTAAAACAAATAAGCATATCGGCTCAAAAGTGATTTGTTTTGATGAAGTTACATCTACAAATGAGGAGTGTAAAAAACTTGGCTTAAACGGAAGCGAAGAAGGCACAGTTGTTGTGTCAGACACCCAAACATCGGGCAGGGGCCGCTTAGGCCGTGTTTGGAAGTCTAAAAAAGGCACAGGAGTTTATATGTCCATACTTTTAAGACCGGATATAAGCCCGGTTAAAATACCTTCTGTTACACTTTGTGCCGGTCTTGCCGTTTGTCAGGCGCTTAAATATGACTTTGATGTAGACTCAGCTATAAAATGGCCTAACGACATAGTTTCCGGCGGCAAAAAAATTTGCGGTATATTAACGGAAATGACAGGCCAGCTTCAAAAAGTGGATTTTGTTATTGTAGGCATAGGCATTAATGTTAATAATGAGGATTTCCCGGAAGAAATTAAAGACAAGGCTTCGTCTATGTTTTTAATAAACCGCAGAAAATATAAACGCAGTCCTATAGCTAAAGCCGTTCTTGAAAGATTTGACACAATTTACACCGACTTTACACAAAACGGATTTAAAGCAATTAAAGACGAATACGAAAAAAACTGCATAAATATAGGCAACCGGGTTAAAGTAATTAACCGCGACGGCGGTTTTGAGGCACTGGCAGTTGAAGTAGACGATAACGGAGAACTGGTGGTTTTAAAAGACAGCGGAGAAAAATTATCCGTATTTTCAGGGGAAGTATCTGTAAGAGGAGTGTATTAATTGGAAAAAACCGTAATGGCGGCGGCGTCATTTGAAAAACAAAAATATTATATAGCACCGGAGTTTGCCGCTCTGCCGGATACTATTAAGGCAGAAGTGCAGACGGTATGTGTTGTAATAGCCCAAAAACTTATGTGTACTTTTGTAATGGGCTTTTACAGCGACGGAGATATATATTTTGATATAGTAAAAAACGAAGATGCCATTGATTTTGACGATATAGGTGCCGAGCTTGAAATAAAAGAAATACGCCGTCAAAAAAGCGAGCTTCTTAAAGCACTTAAAATATGGTATTTAATATATAAAACACCGGACGGTGAAAAAGTAAAAGAAGAACTGCTTAAAACCGGCAAAGTGGAATTATGAGGTTAATATGTTTATAGGAAATGTTGAGCTTAAAAATAACGTGTTTCTGGCGCCTATGGCAGGTGTTACAGATAAGCCCTACAGAACAATATGCATTAATATGGGCTGTGGACTTACTTATTCCGAAATGGTAAGTGCAAAAGGCCTTTTTTATAACAGCGCCAATACTGAAAAGCTTATGGAATGTGATGAAAACAGCAGGCCTTATGCCATACAGCTTTTCGGCTCAGAGCCGGAAATAATGGGCTCTATGGCAAAAAGAATAGAAGATATGCCCTTTGATATACTGGATGTTAATATGGGCTGTCCGGCGCCTAAAATAGTTAAAAACGGCGACGGAAGCGCTCTTATGAAAAATCCGGAACTGGTACGAGAAATAGTATCGGCAATGACTTCATCTCAAAAAAAGCCTGTTACTGTAAAAATACGAAAAGGCTTTGATGATTCAAATATTAATGCTGTTGAAGTCGCTTTGGCGGCACAAAAAGGCGGTGCCTCAGCTGTAACTGTTCACGGCAGAACACGTGAGCAGTATTACAGCGGAAAAGCCGACTGGGATATAATAAAAGAAGTTAAAAATGCTTTGGACATACCTGTTATAGGTAACGGAGATATTACATCGCCTGAAAGTGCCAAGGCTATGTTTGATTATACTGCCTGTGACGGAATTATGATAGGCCGGGCGGCAGAAGGCAATCCGTGGATATTTAAAAGAATAACCCATTATATTAATACAGGTGAGCTTTTGCCTGAGCCTACACTTGCCGAAAAATGTCAAACAGTGCTGCTTCATGCCAAAATGCTTATAGATTTTAAAGGCGAATATATAGGTGTAAGAGAAATGCGCCGGCATCTGGCTTATTATACAAAGGGTATGCCTCAGGCAGCGGCAATGCGTGCCGAAATTAATACGGTTATGAGTTTTGAGGATATAAAAACACTTACAAACAAATATTTTCTGGGTATATGATGTATTGGGATAAGCATAGACTTTTATAAAAAAGGTATGATGCTTATGAAGTTTGCCCAGATTTGTTATGGCAGGCAAAACACATCCGGCTCTGTATTGTGGGATAATCTGCCGGAATTTTTAAGAGAGATTTATTACTTAAAGGTTTACAGACCGGTTTTTAAAGAAGCCCGGCTTTTTTCGGCAGAAGGCGTTATTTCATATCTGCCCTTTAAAGAAAATGAGAAAAACAAAGCTTTGCTTGAAAAATACATGCAAAAAGAGCTGTGCCGCCTTAAGGCAGAAGGCAGTGAGTTTTTTTCTGTTAAAGAGAATATGCCTGTACCTGAAGAGTTTAAAATAACAACTGGCAAAAGTCTTATTTGTATGCTGTCCAATTATTTGGTAAGCCGTAGCTGTGTTAAGCGGCACAAAAGCTTTGAAGAAGCCGACATTGCCGTTATAGACGGCGAAAACAGTCTTACGGACATACTTCTTAATGTTATTTCACCTAAGGCAACTAAAATTTGGCTTTATACTTTAAGATATGATTATATAAAGCCCCTTTTAGAGGATATATTTGCTCAAACGGGGCTTTGTGTAGGTGTATGTTCATCTCTTAACAGCTATCTTTTGAAAAATGCCGATATAGTAATTAATCTCAGTAAAGACGGGGAATATTTCGGTTCTTTAAGCAAAAATGCTGTTTATATCGACATAGCAGACGACAGAAACAACACAAACAGGCTTATGCGTCTTAGAAAAGATGTTTATGTAATGCGGGATTTTAAAATAGACTTTGAAAACAAAAGTTTAAATCCCCAATGTGCCGAGACTGCATTATGTGTAATAAATAAAAGCTTTAGGGAAATGATATTTAGTACTGTTACGCCGGAAAGATTAAAAAATGCAGCAGAATGTGTTAATTCTTTTAATTTAAGGCCTTTTTAAAGCTTTTAAAAGGCCTTAAACCAAGTAAAAAGTTGACAACACAGACTGCCTATTGTATAATTTGTGGATATGAAAACGGCTGTGGGTATGTAATGTATCTGAGCAGCCGTTTTAGGCGTACACAATTTTAGTTATTTGATTTTTTTAAATTCGTTTATTATATTAAAAGGAGCTGTTTTTTGTGGCGGAAAAGAAAGTAGTTTTAACATACGAAGGCCTTAAGAAAAGAGAAGAAGAACTTGAGGAATTAAAAACCGTTAGGCGTAAAGAAGTAGCCGAAAAAATAAAAGAAGCAAGAGGTCAGGGCGACCTTTCAGAAAATGCCGAGTATGATGCGGCTAAAGAGGAGCAGGGCGAAATAGAGGCAAGAATTGCACTTCTTGAAAAAATGCTCAGAAACGCCGAGGTTATTGATGACGAGGAAGTAAGCTCGGATATAATAAGCGTTGGAAGCAGAGTAAAAGTATATGACAACGAGTTTGAAGAAGAAGTGGAATACACAATAGTAGGCTCAGCCGAAGCTGATCCTATGGAAAATAAAATATCCAACGAATCACCTGTAGGCATGGGACTTTTAGGCCATAAAATAGGTGATAATGTAATGATTGAAACACCGGACGGAGAAATTTCATTTAAAGTACTTGATATAAATAAATAAGGAGGAAAAAACAGTGGCGCAGAATACTAACGAGAATACTGAAAGTACACAGGTAAGCCAAGAAGAACTCGGCGCCCTTTTAAAAGTAAGAAGGGAAAAGCTTGAAAAGCTTCAGTCAGAGGGCAAAGACCCATTTAAAATTGTAAAATATCCGGTTGACACACACAGCAACGACATAATTGATAACTATGAACAGTACGAAGGCAAAGATGTAGTTATAGCAGGCCGTCTTATGGCTAAGCGTGTTATGGGTAAGGCCAGCTTCTGCAATGTTCAGGACAGAAACGGCAAAATTCAGGCTTATGTCAGCAAAAACGATATAGGCGAAGAAAGCTATGCCGATTTTAAAAAGTACGATATAGGCGATATAATAGGCATTAAAGGCTTTGTATTTAAAACAAAAATGGGTGAAATTTCAGTTCATGCCCATGAGGTGGTACTTCTTTCAAAGAGCCTTCAAATACTGCCTGAAAAATTCCATGGCCTTAAGGATCAGGAGCTCAGATACCGCCAGAGATATGTTGACCTTATAGTAAATCCTGAGGTTAAAGAAGTATTCCTTAAAAGAAGCGCCATTATTAAAGAAATAAGAAATATATTAGACGAAAAGGGCTTCCTTGAAGTTGAAACACCTGTACTTCAGACTATACCGGGCGGAGCTGCTGCAAGACCATTTATTACTCACCACAACGCCCTTGATATAGACATGTACTGCCGTATAGCTCTTGAGCTTCCTTTAAAACGTCTTATAGTAGGCGGTTTTGAAAGAGTATACGAAATAGGCCGTGTATTCAGAAACGAGGGTATCGACCTTAGACATAACCCAGAGTTCACTCTTATGGAGCTTTATCAGGCATACACAGACTATAACGGAATGATGGATATTACAGAAGAAATTTTCCGTGAAGTAGCTAAGAGAGTAAACGGCACAACAAAATTAACTTATGGCGGACATGACATTGATTTAGGAGAGAAATTCAACCGTATGACAATGGTCGACGCTGTTAAGAAGTTTGCCGGTGTTGACTTTGACGAGATTAAAGACACAGAAGAAGCCAGAAAAATAGCTAAAGAAAAAGGCGTTGAGTTTGAAGAAAGACATGCCAAAGGCGATATATTAAATCTTTTCTTTGAAGAGTTTGTTGAAAAGAATATTGTTGAGCCTACATTTATAATGGATTACCCTGTTGAGGTTTCACCTCTTACAAAGCGTAAACCTGATAAACCGGAGTATACAGAGCGTTTCGAGCTTTTCATTGTAGGTAGAGAATACGGCAATGCTTATTCCGAGCTTAACGACCCTATCGACCAGAGAATACGTTTTGACCATCAGGCTAAAATGCGTGAAATGGGCGATGATGAGGCTAACCTTATTGATGAGGACTTTATGACAGCTCTTGAATACGGTATGGCACCTACAGGCGGTTTAGGCATTGGCATTGATAGAATGGTAATGCTTCTTACAGGCCAGGTTTCAGTAAGAGATGTTATTTTGTTCCCTACAATGCGTCCTTTAGAAAAATAAATAATTAATAAGCCTGTGCTTTCTGTTTGCACAGGCTTAGTTTATATATGCAAAAGAAAGGAATTTTGTGTTAATGAATAAATTAAATTATGATATTCTGCTTTTTGACTTAGACGGAACACTTACAGATTCAATAGAGGGTATAGTTAATGCCGTATGCTATGCATGCCAAAAACTTGGCTTAAGAATACCTACACAGGAAGAACTTTTGGAATTTATAGGCCCGCCTATGACTTTATCTTTTACAACACATTTCGGTCTTGAAGGCGAAACACTTAATAAAGCCATAGACTTTTACCATGAATATTACAGCGACAGAGGGTGGAAAGAAAATAAAGTCATAGACGGCATTGTACCTATGCTTGAAGAGCTTAAAAAGAAGGGTAAGCGCCTTGCATTATGCACCAATAAACCGGAGTATTACGCTCAGCAGATTATGGATATGTTCGACCTTTCAAAATATATGGACTTTATAGGCGGCAGCAGCTACGAAGAAGACAGGCTTGTTAAATGGAAAGTAATAGAGCATACTCTTAAAAACCTTGGTATTACTGATAAAAGCAAAGCTGTTATGATTGGCGACAGGCATTACGATGTAGAAGGAGCACAAAAGGTTTCACTTGAAGCCATAGGCGTTACATTTGGATATGGCACACGAGAAGAACTTGAAAGTGCCGGTGCTATTATAGTAGTTGATACACCGAAAGAATTGTCAGAGCTTTTTTAAGGAGGTCTGCTTTTATGGAAATGACCCTTGAAAACATGATAGATACACTTGTAATATATTATGAAGCGGCAGGGTATGATGATTTTTACGAAAGAGAAATAAAAGGCCATAAAGAGGAAGAAATTTATGAGCTTTATAAAGCTACATTTCCTGATGATATGATTCTTTAAATATAAAAAAGCATTGGCTTAGGCTGATGCTTTTTTGTTATGTGATTTATGTATTTTTGATGAATGGTTAATTATGGTTGAACAAATTTTGCTTATATTCTATAATATATAATAGTGTTTTAAAATATAAACTAATTTTTCGGAGGCGTTTATTTTGGTATATAATAATGTTCTTGAGGCTATGGGAAATACTCCCGTTATTAGACTTAACAGGCTTGTGACAGATGATATGGCGGAAGTACTTGTAAAATACGAGGGCGTAAATATAGGCGGCTCTGTAAAAACAAGGACAGCTTTTAATATGATACAAGAGGCTGAGAAAAAAGGCCTTATTAATAAAGACACAATTATTGTAGAGCCTACAAGCGGAAATCAGGGTATAGGTATAGCCCTTGTAGGTGCTGTTAAAGGCTATAAAGTTAAAATTGTAATGCCGGATTCCGTAAGTGAGGAAAGACGTAAAATTGTTGCAGCATACGGTGCCGAGGTAGTGCTTATACACGATGACGGGGATATTGGAAAATGCATTGACCAATGCCTTCAGACAGCTTTAAAGCTTAAAGCTGAAAACCCTAATGTATATGTTCCGCAGCAGTTTGAAAACCCGGATAACAACATGGCACATAAAAAATATACGGCAGCCGAAATACTTTCACAGGTAAACGGACCTATAGACGGATTTTGCTCAGGTGTTGGAACAGGCGGCACATTAACCGGTATAGGTGAAGCTTTAAAAGAGGCTAATCCTGATATTGAAATATGGGCTGTTGAGCCTGAAAATGCCGCTATACTTTCCGGCCACAAAGTAGGCACTCATATTCAAATGGGTATAGGTGACGGTGTTATACCTGAAAACCTTAACCAGAAAATTTACAGTGAAATTTGTATTGTAACAGATGATGAGGCTGTTGAAATGAGCCGTAAACTGGCAAAATACGAAGGACTTTTATGCGGTATTTCCAGTGGCTCCAATGTTGTTGCAGCTCTTAAACTGGCTAAAAAATTAGGCAAAGGCAAGAGAGTAGTTACACTTTTGCCGGATACAGGAGAAAGGTACTTCAGTACAAAACTTTTTGAGTAATTTTTAAATACAAAGGAGGTAGTTTATGGCGGTTTATAAATGCACTGTATGCGGTTATGTATACGATGAAGAAAAAGAGGGAAAACCTTTTTCACAGCTGGAAAAATGCCCTGTCTGTGGGGCAAAGCCCGAAAAATTTGTTCTTGTAGAAAATGATGTTGATAAAAATATTACCGAACAAAAAACGGCAGATACAGCCGCTTTGGATTATCCATCCGAATATGCAAGAGAAGATTTATCCTGCAGATATATGAAAGAAATACATGAAATGGCTGTAAGCGGGAAACCGATAAGTGCATCAATGGGCACAAAAATGCCTATGCCGTCTTGGGATGATATACTTATTCTTGGTGCACAGCTTAACCCTATGCCGCTTTTTGATAATGAACATGTTAACATTACAACAGTTATAGGAAAAAATGCAAAAAGGCCTATGATACTTTCAGGGCCGGTGTATATTTCCCACATGTCATTTGGTGCTCTTTCTAAAGAAACAAAAATAGCCCTTGCAAAAGGCAGTGCTATGGCTAAAACTGCCCAGTGCTCAGGAGAAGGCGGTATACTGCCGGAAGAAATGGAAGCAGCTTATAAATATATATTTGAATATATACCTAACAAATATTCCGTTACAAAAGAAAACCTTCAAAAAGCCGATGCCATAGAAATTAAAATAGGCCAAGGCACAAAGCCGGGTATGGGTGGACACCTTCCGGCTGGAAAAGTAACACCGGAAATAGCTGCTATACGCCAAAAACCTTTAGGCCATGATATTTTAAGTCCGTCTAAGTACGAAGGCATAAATACAAAAGAAGATTTAAAATCTCTTGTGGATTATTTAAGAAATGAGTCTGACGGAAGGCCTATAGGCATTAAAATAGCTGCCGGAAGAATAGAAAAAGACCTTGAATTCTGTGTTTATGCCCAGCCGGACTTTGTTACAATAGACGGCAGAGGCGGCGCCACAGGCTCAAGTCCGCTGTTTTTAAGGGAATCCACCAGTGTTCCTACAATATATGCTCTTTACAGAGCAAGAAAATATTTGGACAGTGTTAAAAGCGACATAGAACTTGTTATTACAGGCGGTTTAAGAGTTTCGTCAGACTTTGCAAAGGCCATAGCCATGGGTGCTGATGCTGTTGCTATAGCTTCATCGGCTTTAATAGCCGCTGCCTGCCAGCAGTACAGAATTTGCTCCAGTGGTATGTGTCCTGTAGGTGTGGCAACTCAAGACCCGACTCTTAGGGCAAGGTTTCAAGGCGACAAAGCGGCATTAAGAGTAGCAAACTTTTTAAATGTTACATTTGATGAGCTCAGGACATTTTGCAGAATAACAGGCCATTACGATATACACGACCTTAATGTAAATGATTTATGTACAATAAACCGTGAGATTAGTGATTATACTAATATACCTCACGCTTAAAATATTTATTACAAGGAGGAGTTTTAAATGCTTGATGCAAAAGTAGCAAATCTTATTAATGAACAGGTAAACAAAGAGTTTTACTCAGCTTATCTCTATCTTGATTTTTCTAACTATTACTATAACGAAGGTCTTGACGGTTTTGGCAACTGGTACAAAGTTCAGGCTCAGGAAGAAAGAGACCATGCAATGCTTATGATTACATATCTTCAGAATAACGGTGAAAAAGTAGTACTTGAGGCTATAGCTAAACCTGATGTTGAGCTTAAAGAATTTATTGACCCGCTTAATGAAGGACTTAAACATGAACAGTATGTTACAGGCCTTATACATAACATTTACGATGCTGCAAACAGTGTAAGGGATTTCCGTACAATGCAGTTTTTAGACTGGTTTGTTAAAGAACAGGGTGAAGAAGAGAAAAATTCAGAAGACCTTATTAAAAAGTTCACTCTTTTCGGCAACGACCCTAAAGGCCTTTACATGCTTGATAACGAGCTTGCTACAAGGGTTTATGCAGCACCTTCACTTGTGCTTTAATTAAAACAATTACTGTATTGGGTAAATTAAGCTGAATATACAGCACGGTATTATATTTGTTTATGGATAATACTGTGCTGTATTATTTTTTTGCTTATTTTTTGACAGAGCAGACATAAATTAGTATTTAATAACTAAATACAGTTTTGTATTTAAGTTACATATTGTGTGTAACATGCTTAATTATTGTTTTATTTTTTGTACATTATTTCTAATTTTAATTTTAATTTACATATTGCCTCAGGTAGAATATAATTATACTAAAACAGTAAGCTGAATTTATGGTTTTTATCAGTTTTTAAGTTTAATGGAGGTTTATATGGAATTTATTGAATCCATATACAAAAAATATAACAGTCATATATATTTTAAACCGGCGTTTCCTCTTGTTTTTATGATGCTCTATCTGTTTTATTACTACACTATGATAAGCCCGGTTTATACTTTAAGCGACCGTATTGCCGAAATTATAAACCCATATGTTGCTATGCCGTATATTACAGGCGTTATTATGATTTTTATCAGTCTTATGTATGGCGGAACACTTTTAAGGTCTATATATGTTATAATGTATATGTTTGCAGTGGGATTTTCCGTTTATATGTCTTTAAAAACGGTGGGGAGTTTTGATATAGCTACGTATGCTCCTCATTTAATAATACTTGTTTTAAATATAGCTATTTGGGTAGCTTTTGAGAAATATAAAAACAGTATATAAAAAACAGTGAGCTTTATATTTAAAGTTCACTGTTTTTATATTTCAACTTTTTCTAACCTTTTCTAACCTTTCCTAACTTTTTGACTCTTTTATCTGAGTTTTCTGCTTTTTATTTTAAATTTTTGTTTTTCTGGAATTCTTCCTCACAGTATATGCAGCGGTATTTTCCGCTTGGTGTAAGTTTGAATATATGGTCACATTCATGTTCTATGCTTGTAATGCAGCGGGGATTTTTGCACCTCATTACATTAACAAGTGTTTCAGGCAGAACAGGTTTTTCTTTTTTAACTATTTTTCCATTTTTGATATAGTTTATTGTTATATCCGGGTCTATATAGGCAAGTACACCGAAATTAATTGAGGATACTTCGCCTTCTATTTTTATAATGTCTTTTTTGCCGCTTTTTGTACTGCGTACATTTTTAATTATGGCAACACCGCAGTCAAGGTTATCAAGTCCGGCTATATCGGAAAGAGTACGGCTTGTACCGGCTTTTATGTGGTCTATAACAACTCCGTTTTGAATTTCGTCTATATTAAGCATATTTGACATCCTTTCACGCTAAGTTTAATAATTTGAGTATAAGGGCCTCTCTTACATACATGCCGTTTTGAACCTGCTCAAAATAAGCCGCCCTTGGATCGTTGTCAACTGCCAGAGCTATTTCGTTTACTCTTGGAAGCGGGTGAAGAACAGCCATGTCCTCTTTTGCCAGTTCCATTTTCTTTTCGGTAAGTATATAGCTGTCTTTAAGGCGGACATAGTCTTCTTCATTAAAGAAACGCTCTTTCTGCACACGTGTCATATAAAGTATGTCAAGCTTGCCTAAAGCGTCTTCAAGGTCAGTTGTTTCTTCAAAATATATGTTATTAGGTTTAAGGACTTCGTTTATTATATAGTCCGGCACTTTAAGCTCTGTAGGGCTTATAAGTATAAATTTAATGCCGTCCCAGCGGGAAATGCTTTTTATAAGGCTGTGTACAGTTCTGCCGAACTTTAAGTCACCGCAAAGACCTATTGTAAGGTTATTAAGGCGTCCTTTCCTGCGGCGGATAGTTGCTAAATCAGCAAGAGTCTGAGTCGGGTGCTGGTGTCCACCGTCGCCGGCATTTATAACAGGTATAGATGAGAACATGCTTGCTCTCATAGGTGCCCCTTCTTTCGGGTGGCGTATAGCCGCAATATCGGCAAATGCACTTATTACTCTTATTGTG
>CALWSS010000083.1 GCA_944384255.1 uncultured Clostridia bacterium | reverse complement strand
GTTGGAAAAACGCCGTGAGGAATTTGCCAAAACAGAAACAGCCGACAACGGAAAGCCTTTAAGAGAGGCTTTAGGCGATGTTGACGATGCCGTAAGCTACATAAGATATTATGCAGGAGCCATAAGAATGCCGTCCGGTGCTTCTTACGAGGTAAATGACGGTTTTGGACCTATGCATTCATACACTATTAAAGAGCCTGTTGGTGTCTGCGGTCTTATTACACCTTGGAACTATCCGCTTTTAATGGGTGTTCAGAAAATAGCGCCAGCTCTTGCAGCAGGAAACACTATAGTTTTTAAGCCAAGCTCCGAAACACCTCTTTCAACAGTTAAGTTTTTCGAGATACTTGCAAAAGCCGGTTTCCCGGACGGAACAGTAAACCTTGTTATGGGTGGTGGAAGCACAGTAGGAAGTGAAATTGCCGAAAGTCAGGATGTTGACATGGTTTCATTTACAGGCAGTACGGAAGTTGGACAGAGCATATACCGTGCATCAGCCGGAAACGTTAAGAAAATAGGTCTGGAATTAGGCGGAAAATCACCTAATGTAATATTTGCAGATACGGATTTAGACGGTGCAGTTGAGTGGGCAATGATGGGTGTTTTCTTTAACCAAGGGGAAGTCTGCTCTGCCGGTTCAAGAATTATAATTGAGGAAAACATTAAAGACGAGTTTGTAAAACGCCTTAAAGAAAGAGCCGACAAAATGACTCTTGGAAACGGTATTAATAACCCTGATATGGGTCCCCTTATTTCGGAAAACCACATGAATAAGGTTTTGGGCTTTATAGAGCAGGCTAAAAAAGAAGGTGCAACAGTTGTCTGCGGCGGATACAGATATACCGATAACGGCTGTGATAAAGGCTATTTTGTACGACCTACTATACTTGATAATGTTTCCCCGGACAATACAGCAGTTAAAAACGAGATATTCGGCCCTGTTGTAACTATTCAGACATTTAAAACAGAAGAAGAAGCCATTGAAATGGCTAACGATACGGAATTTGGCCTTGCAGGAGCAGTGTTTACAAAAGACGGCGCAAGAGCATTAAGAGTAGTAAAAGAAATAAGAGCCGGCATAATGTGGATTAACTGCTATAACCCGGCTTATGTTGAAGCTCCATGGGGAGGATACAAAAAAAGCGGTGTAGGCCGTGAGCTTAGCTTTGACGGACTTGAAGAATATACCGAAACAAAACAAATAACAATAAACCTTCAGCCGGGAGAATTAGGCTGGTACGAAAAGAGATAAAAAGAGATAAATAAAAAGTTAGAAAAAAAGTTAGAAATATAAAAAAGTATCCCATAAAAGAGATACTTTTTTTAGTTATTTTCAAATCTTTTTTTAAGTGTTAAATAAAAGTTTTTAAGGCTTTTGTCCCCGTTGTTGTTTGGGAAAAGACAATAAGGCAGGCTGTCTGTATTTTTATGTTTTTCAACACATGCACGGCAGTTTTTGTTGTTGGGACAGCTTTTTTTAGGACATGCACAAAAGTCATTTGCTGTGTTTTCCATATCTGTATCTCCTTTAATTGAGCTTTTTAATAATGTCGGCTACTTCTTTGGCTTTTAAAACTTTGCCGCTGGATACAACTTTGTTGTTTATTGCAAGTGCCGGTGTCGTCATTACACCGTAAGAAGCAATTTTGGCAAAGTCTGTTTCGTGCTCAATATTGGCTTTAATTCCAAGGGAGTTTAAGGCCTCAACTGTGTTTTTTTCAAGCTCGTTGCATTTTGCACAGCCTGAACCAAGAATACATACATTTGAAATGTTTACATTGATTTTTTCGCTGTTTAAAGCTTCTGATTCTTTTTTCTTACCAAAACCGAATAATGACATTTTAATTTCTCCTTTCAATTTACATTATGAATGGCTGTAAGACATTAAATATACAGCCTACAAATATAATTCCAAATACACATATACCTATAAAAAGAGCCAAAAGTTTAGGCTTAACGGCCTTTTTAAGCATTATAATGGACGGAAGCGACAGCGTTGTAACAGCCATCATAAACGAAAGCACGGCTCCAAGCTGGGCACCCTTGTAATAAAGGGCTTCTGCAACGGGAATTGTGCCGAATATATCGGCATACATAGGAACGCCTACTATTGTGGCAAGTATAACACCAAAAGGACCGCTTTTTCCCAGTACGCCTTCAACCCATGACTGAGGCACTTTGTTGTGAATAAAGGCACCTATGGCAACGCCAACAATAATATAAGGGAATACTTTTTTAAATGTGGTTGCAACTTGTTCAAAAGCGTATTTAAAACGCTCTTTTTTTGTAATGTCAGCTCTTTCAATATCCACCGATGAGGCTGATTTAATGTAAGGCTCAACATATTTTTCCATTTTAAGCTTTTGAATAAGTGTTCCGCCTGCTACTGCTATTATAAGGCCGAATACAACATATACAACAGCCGCTTTTGCACCGAATATACTTGAAAGAAGTATAAGTGAGCCTAAATCAACCATTGGTGAAGATATTAAAAACGAAAATGTAACGCCCAAAGGAAGCCCTGCACTTGTAAAGCCTATAAAAAGTGGTATTGAGGAGCAGGAGCAAAAAGGCGTTACTGTGCCTAAAAGGGCAGACATTATGTTTGCTCCAAGGCCTTTAAAGCGTCCTAATATTTTTCTGCTTCTTTCAGGCGGGAAATAGCTTTGTATATAAGACACAATAAATATAAGCACACAAAGAAGAATTGTTATTTTAACTGTGTCGTATATAAAAAACTGTAATATGGAGCCTAAAGAACTTTCAGGCGGTATTCCGGCTTTTTCAAGGGCATTTCCAACCACTGTATTAAGCCATTTCATAGACAATATTTGATTTTGAAAAAACAGCCAGAAGTTTTGTAAATAACTCAATTAAATCACCTCTTTAAAAAGTTTATATCATTTTTATAGCTTTATTATATTTATATATCGCAATATATCGATATATACTCCTTTTTTAAAGCCGCTTTTTTCTGCGGCTTATTTACTCTTTGTATTCTGTTATATCGTTTAATATGTCTTTGGCGTTATTTATTCCTTCATCGTTAAATGAATAGTGTGTCCATTTGCCTTCTTTTCTGCCTTTTACAATTTCGGCGTCACATAATATTTTCATGTGGTGGGAAAGTGTGCTCTGGCCTATGTTAAGTTCTTCAAGAAGCTTGCAGGCACATTTTTCTCCGCTTTGAAGCATTTTTAATATGGCAATCCTGTTTGGGTCGCCTAAGGCCTTAAAAATTTTAGCTGTTTTTTCGTTATTGCTCAAGGCTATTACCTCCTAATATGAAAGTATTATATAATTCATATTGATAAATGTCAATGTATATTTTTTTGTTTTTTTATACTGTTAATCTGTAGTAATCAATTTTTTAATTGTTTTATATTATTAGTTGAATGTAATAACAAACAAAAATGTGTCGATTTATATAAAGCTATTAAATTTCATAACGAAACATAGCAAAATATACATAAATTTGATTATATGTGATTAAAATTACTGTGTTAATCAAGATATGACACATGGTTTAAACTTAATATTCATGACAATAAAATAACACAAAACGAAACAATTATAAGAACAAAATTTTTCTGCTGTTTTAATTAAAAAGCAGTAATAATTTAACGATGCCTGTAAATTTCCTTCTTATATATATCTCAAAAAAAGTGTGTAGTATTTGCCCTATATTCATTGTTAAAAGTACGTTTTAATGGTATAATAATACCAGTATAAAAATTGCCTTTTGTGATAAATAGGTGTTTTTTGTTTAACGATTTTGCTTTTAGGCGTGTACAGATATTTATGCAGTTTAAACTCTGTACCGAAAGCGCCTGTTATTTTTTTGCACCGCTGAGGCAATTAACAGCGTGGTCCGTTTATTTGGCGGATGAAATTGTTTTATAACATTTTTTAGCATTGGGGAGAAAAAAATGGCTCAGGATTATAATGAAAATCAAATCCAAGTCCTTAAAGGACTTGAGGCAGTACGGAAAAGGCCCGGAATGTATATAGGCTCAACAAGCGCCCGGGGACTGCATCATCTTGTTTACGAAATAGTTGATAACTCAGTTGACGAGGCACTGGCAGGGTATTGTACCGAAATTGACGTTATAATAGAAAAAGACGGCACAATTACAGTAAAAGATAACGGCCGTGGTATACCTACAGGTATTCACCCGGTAGAAGGCAAGCCTGCTGTTGAGGTAGTTTTTACAGTGCTTCATGCCGGAGGCAAATTCGGCGGCGGCGGATACAAGGTTTCCGGCGGTCTGCATGGCGTTGGTGCTTCTGTTGTTAATGCCTTAAGCGAATGGCTCAGGGTTGAAATACATCGTGACGGCAGAATAGAAAAACAGGAGTATCACAGAGGCGAAACAGTTACACCGCTTATAGACGGCGGAGAAACAACCCACAGAGGCACTATAGTTCATTTTAAGCCGGATGCCGAAATATTTGAAGAAACAGACTTTGATTTTGATACCCTTGCCACAAGGCTCAGGGAAACGGCATTTTTAACTAAAGGACTTAAAATCAATATTGAAGATAAAAGAGAAGGCCGTGAGCAGAAAAAGTCTTTCCATTACGAAGGCGGTATTAAGGAGTTTGTTCAGTACCTTAACAAGAGCAAAACTCCTATTTATAACGAGGTTTTTTATGCAGAAGGTGTAAAAGACGATATATATGTTGAAGTTGCTTTCCAGCATAACGACGGTTTTAATGAAAGCATACACACATTTGTTAATAACATTAACACCACCGACGGCGGTACACACTTGGAAGGCTTTAAAACAACTCTTACAAAAGTAATTAACGATTACGGCAGGAAAACCGGCATACTTAAAGAAAACGACAAAAACCTTACAGGCGATGACGTAAGAGAAGGCATTACTGCCGTTGTAAGCATTAAAATAGGTGAGCCGCAGTTTGAAGGCCAGACAAAGACAAAACTTGGCAACAGCGAGGCTAAAGGTGCCGTTATTTCCGTATTTTCAGAAAAACTCACTTATTTCCTTGAGGAAAACCCGTCTGTTGGCAAAGTTATATTTGAAAAAGCCCTTATGGCTTCAAGGGCAAGGGATGCCGCTAAAAAGGCAAGAGAGCTTGTAAGAAGAAAAACAGGACTTGATACAACAAGGCTTCCGGGCAAGCTTACAGACTGTTCCGACCGCAACCCTGAAAACTGCGAAATTTATATTGTAGAGGGAGATTCTGCCGGCGGCAGTGCCAAAAAGGCACGTGACCCTAAAACACAGGCTGTTCTGCCTTTAAGAGGTAAAATTCTTAATGTAGAAAAAGCCCGTCTTGACAGAATACTGGGCAGTGACACAATTCGCTCAATGATTACGGCTTTCGGCACAGGCATTTCCGAGGATTTCGATATAGAAAAACTCCGTTATCACAAAATAGTTATTATGACTGATGCCGATGTTGACGGTGCACATATCAGAACACTTCTGCTTACTTTCTTCTACCGCTATATGAGGCCGCTTATTGAAAACGGCAAGGTTTATATTGCCCAGCCGCCTCTTTACAGGGTAGAAAAGAATAAAGAGCATTACTATGTATATAACGATGAACAGCTTGAAGAGCTTTATAACCAGATAGGCAGAACAGGCATTAAAGATGTACAGCGTTATAAAGGCCTTGGAGAAATGGACTTTGACCAGTTAAGGGATACCACTATGGACGTTAAGCACAGAATACTTAAAAAAGTAGAGCTTAACGACGCCGTAGAAGCTGATGAGATATTCAGCATGCTTATGGGCGATGAAGTGGAACCGAGAAGGGAATTTATAAACGAAAACGCCAAGTATGTTGAAAACCTGGATTTTTAACATTAAATTAAGCGTGTAATCCCTTATTTTGTGTGAAAGGAAGTTAAAAATGAGTGAAAACCAGATAGACAAAATGGTCACTGTCGATATAAACAAAGAAATGAAGAAGTATTATATCGAGTATGCCATGAGTGTAATTATAGCAAGAGCACTGCCGGATGTACGTGACGGTCTTAAACCGGTTCAAAGACGTATTTTGTATTCAATGAACGAAATGAACCTTGACCCTTCAAAAGGCTACAGAAAGTCGGCACGTATTGTAGGCGATACAATGGGTAAGTATCACCCTCACGGCGACAGCTCAATATACGATGCAATGGTACGTATGGCACAGAATTTTTCTATGCGTTATATGCTTGTTGACGGCCACGGAAACTTTGGCTCCATAGACGGCGACGGTGCCGCCGCAAGCCGTTATACAGAGGCAAGAATGAGCCGTATAACAGCAGAAATGCTTGCCGATATTGATAAAGACACTGTTGATTTTGTGCCTAACTATGACGGAAACGAAAAAGAACCAGTTGTTCTTCCGTCAAGAATACCTAATTTGCTTGTAAACGGTTCTTCAGGTATTGCCGTTGGTATGGCAACAAATATACCGCCGCATAACTTAGGCGAGGCTATAGACGGTGTTGTTAAATTAATAGACAACAAAATAGCCGGCCGTGATACTGATGTGGAAGAGCTTATGGAAGTAATAAAAGGCCCGGACTTTCCTACAGGAGCCAATATACTGGGCAAAAGCGGCATAAGAGCGGCATACAGAACAGGCCGAGGCAAAATAGTTATCCGCAGTGAAGCAGAAATAGAAAGCCTTCCAAACGGCAGAGAACGAATAGTTGTTACAGAAATACCTTATCAGGTAAACAAAGCCCGTCTTGTGGAAAAAATAGCCGAGCTTGTAAAAGATAAGAAAATAGAAGGCATAAGCGATATACTTGATGAATCAGCCGGTGACGATATTAAAATAACCATAGACATTAAAAAAGATTATAATGCCAATGTTGTTTTAAATCAGCTTTATAAATATACACAGCTTCAGGAAAGCTTTGGTGTTATAATGCTTGCCCTTGTAGACGGCAAACCTGAAATACTTAATCTTAAAGATATGCTTACTCTTTATATTAAGCATCAGGAAGACGTTGTTACCCGTCGTACAAAATTTGACCTTGATAAAGCCGAAAAGAGAGCTCATATACTTGAAGGCCTTATGATTGCCATTGACAATATAGACGAGGTAATAAAAACAATAAGAGAAAGCTACGACAACGCCAAAGAAAGACTTATGGAGCGTTTTGGTCTTTCGGAACTTCAGGCTCAGGCAATACTTGAAATGCAGTTAAGACGTTTGCAGGGCCTTGAAAGGGAAAAGATAGAAGAAGAACACAAGGCACTTTTGGAGAAAATAGCATACTTTAAATCTATATTAGCCGATGAAAACAAGCTTTTCGGTGTAATTAAAGACGAAATACTTGCTGTTAAATCCAAATATGCCGATGAACGCCGTACAAAGATTATTAATAACCCAGGCGACATTGACATTGAGGACTTAATAGAAGAAGAAGTATGTGTTATAACTCTTACACATAAAAACTATGTTAAGAGAACGACCCTTGACACATATAAGAGCCAGAACAGAGGCGGAAAAGGCATAATAGGCATGCAGACCCGTGAAGAGGACTTTATAAAAGACCTTTTTGTAGGCTCATCCCACGATACACTGCTTTTCTTTACAAATATGGGCAGGGTATACAAGCTTAAAGCTTATGAAATACCTGAAGCCGGCAGAACAGCAAGGGGAATAGCTATAGTAAACCTTATTGAAATAATGCCGGGTGAGGAAATAAATGCAGTTATTCCTGTAAACGAGTTTAAGCCTGACCAGTACCTTGTTATGATAACAAAACAAGGCGTTATTAAAAAGACCGATATGATGAGCTATTCAAATATCAGAAAAGGCGGACTTAATGCTATTAATCTTAGAGATGACGACCAGCTTATATCCGTAATGGTAACAGACGGAAAGCGTGACATATTTGTTGCAACTCATGACGGCATGGGTATTAAGATTAACGAAGACGACGCCCGTCCTATGGGCAGAACAGCTACCGGTGTAAGAGCAATTAAGCTTAGGGAAAACGACTATGTTGTTTCTGCCGGACTTTGTGACGAAAATATGCAGGTGCTTAATGTAACAGAAAACGGTTACGGCAAACGTACAAATATAAGTGAGTTTAATTTGCAAAAACGTGGCGGCATGGGTGTTAAAATCCATAACATAACCGATAAGACAGGCAAAATAACAAGCACTCTTATGGTTGCTGACGGTGAGGAAATAATGCTTATTACATCAGAAGGCGTTATTATAAGGCTCAGAGCTGAGGATATTTCAACAGTAGGCAGGGCAAGCCAAGGCGTTAAGCTTATTAACTTGAACGACGGTGTAAATGTGGCAGGAGCCGCTAAAATAGCCGCTGACCAGTTGGAAGAAGAAGCAGAGCAGGCTGCTGAGAAAGAAGAAAAAACAGAGCAGGAAGCTCAGAATACTTCTGAAAATTTACAAGAAGAACCGGAAGAATAAATTTAAATTATAAAATTAATAACCAAAAAAACACGGAATGGTTTTTATAACAGGCCTTCCGTGTTTTTTTTATTTCGGTTTAATAATATTGTCTTTATTAATAAAAATAAAAAAAACCGCAGAAACTGAATTCTGCGGATAAAAGGCATATTATTAAACTATAAAGTTAATTACAATACCTAAAACAATAAATACAGCGCCTAAAATCTTTGTATATCTCTCAAGAGCGCCTTCCATTGAGCTGCCTCTGTTTTTGCTCCAGTAAGAGTCCGGGTTAGAAGCTGAACCACTTATAGCTCCAAGACCGGCTGCACGTCCGCTTTGAAGAAGAACTATAATGCATAAAAGAATACCTATAACAGCCATACATACGGCAAGAATAGTAACTACAGTTGAACTCATATCGCTTTCCTCCATATCCGAAAAAATGATAATATTTATTATACCACATCAGCTGTAAAACAATCGCTGTTCAGGCATTATTTTAAAAAACAACTACGTTTTAACAGTAAGCGGTTTAATCCAAAGGCATGCACCACCCAAAAGAGTCACATAATGCCTTTATACCAATCTGTATTATTATATCATAGTTATATTGCCCAATCAATAATAAAAGCATTAAAAATAAAGTAAAAATAATTTACAGTAAAAAACAGCGCCTGCAAGTTTTAAACAGACGCTGTTTTGGTATACGTTATTTTTATTTTACTATGGCCTTATTATTCCATAGAGCTAATCATTTCCTGAACCTGAGCAAGTATATCAGGGTTAACCTGTCCTGCTTCTGTACCTGTGTATTCATCGTAAACAGGCTGAACAGCTTCTTTAAACGGAGCTTTGTCAACTTCGTTAACAATCATGCCCTCGTCAGCAAGTGTCTGCTGAAGCTCTGCGTTCATATCATCAAGGCACTGTCTTTCATAAGCAGCGGCCTCGTTAGCAGCTTCCTGAATAGCAACCTGGCTTTCTTCATCCATTGAGTTGAAGTAGTCTGTAGCTATAAATAATGGAGCAGGTGCATAGAAGTGGCCTGTCATTGAGAGATATTTCTGTATTTCGTAGAATTTGTTTGTGTCGATTATAGCAAGTGGGTTTTCCTGAGCATCAAGTGTTCCCTGCTGTAAAGCTGTGAAAAGCTCGCCCATTGCCATAGGTGTAGGGTCAGCACCCATTACAGAGAATGAAGCCATGTGAATAGGGCTTTCCATTGTTCTTATTTTAATGCCCTTAAGGTCTTCCGGTTTTTCTATTGGAAGAACATTGTTTGTAACGTTTCTGAAACCGTTTTCAAACCATGCAAGGCCTTTAATGCCTTGGTCGTCAACACTGTGAAGTATTTCAAGACCAAGCTCGCTGTCGCAAACGGCTCTTGCCTGTTCTGTAGTATCAAAAAGGAATGGAAGGTCGAAAACAAGGAACTGGTCTGTAAAGCTTGATAATACGGCTGTTGAAACAAGAACCATTTCCTGTGAGCCAAGCTGAAGGGCTTCAACCATATCTCTTTCATTGCCTAACTGTGAGTTAGCGAAAACATCAATAGCAATTTTGCCGTTTGATTTTTCAGCAGCAAGCTCGGACATCTTTTTAAGACCCATCTCATAAGGATGAGTATTGGCAAGAACGTGGCCAACACGGATGTGATACTCCGCTTCGCCAGTAGAAGCAGTTTCTCCTGAAGCAGAAGCAGAACCGGAAGCGGAAGCAGAACCGGAAGCAGAAGCTGAACCTGAGCCTGAAGCAGATGAAGATGAATCTGATGAACTACAGCCGGCAAAAGCAGAGAATGTTAAAGTCACAACTGCAAGAAGTGCTAAAAATTTCTTTTTCATAAATATTTACCCCCCTAAAATAAATAATGTAAAACCGGTTGTTTGTAGCATACTACAAACATTAAATCATTGCAAGACATTTGAATAAAATATCACAATAATAGTAATTTAGTACAAAATTAAAAAATTACATTGTATAAAAGTTCAACATAAAAAATGAATTTTTTTAACACAAAAATCATTTAATTTTGTTTATTTTGTTATTTTGATAAAAATAAAGTTGTAAAAATTTTATTGCATTAGAATACAGTATACACAAAAAGACTATTTAATTGTTATGTTTTTAACAATGATGAGCTGTTTTGCATTTTATGTGAATTAATTTTTAAAACATTTGCTCTTTTGTTACATGTATATTTTGCAATATATTTTGCTATTATTTGTATTTTTATATATAATAAATTAACGTGTGATGTTATTTTTTATTTTGGAGGCGGATAATTTGGTAAGTGTTTTATGCAAGGCATTATCTTTTCTTGTTATTATAATTTTAGGATATATGCTTAAAAAACGTGGAACTTTTAAAGAGGGCTTTAGGGATGCAGTTACATTTATTGCCCTTAATTTAACACTTCCGGCGGCTATAATTTCAAGTTTTGTTTCTTTTGAGAAGAACAATTCACTTTTTGTTCTTATGCTTATGGGACTTTTAATTAATTTTTTTATGCTTTTTGTAGGATTTATATTCTCTTTGGGCAAAGAACGTGATGTAAAGGTTTTGTATATGATGAACTGTCCGGGGTATAACATAGGCTCATTTTGCATGCCTTTTATTCAGGGCTTTTTAGGCTCTCAGGGAGTTGTGGCAACATGTATGTTTGATACGGGAAATGCACTTATGACTTGTGGCGGAAGTTATGCCGTTACAGGTGCATGTTTGGGAAGCGGCTCGGAAAAATTCGGTTTTGCCGATTTTATTAAAAAAATGTTCTGCTCCGTGCCTTTTGATACATATTTAATTGCCATACTTCTTGCAGTGTTTAATATCAAAATCCCTGAGCCATTGGGAAATTTTATATCCACAACGGCTTCGGCCAACGGCTTTATGGCAATGCTTATGCTGGGTTTAAGCCTTGATTTTAATATAGACAAGAAATATTACGGCGAAATAGGACGAATGCTTTTTATTAAATATTTAATTTGTGCCGCTTTGGCCCTTTTAATATATTTTGTACTGCCTTTTGATACAATGATAAAGCATGTGCTTACTATTGTTGTTTTTTCGCCAACATCGGCTCTTGTACCGGCTTTTACACAAAAACTTGGTTCAAATACAGAAGCGGCCGCCTTTGCCGGTTCTGTTTCAATAGTAATAAGCATTATAATTATGGTTGTGCTTGTAACAGTTATTAATCCTTAAGGAGGTTTTTATTATGGAAAGAAATATAGAGCCTTTGCGACCGTACAGGCATTTTAAAGGCCGGCTTTACTATGTGCACAGCATTGGTGAGCATAGTGAAACCGGAGAAGTTATGGTAACTTATCAGGCGCTTTATCCGCCTTATAAGTTTTATATAAGACCTCTTGAAATGTTTGCTTCAAAAGTTGATTTTGACAAATATCCTGATGCAAAACAGAAATACAGATTTGAATTGTATGAGGAATAAATATATTATGTAAATTATATTTACAAATACAAATAATTAAATATACTACTATATATTGATTTTATAAGCTATTTAATACTATATATTGTTATTAAATAGCTTATTTTATTTAAAATGTTGTGTAAATTTGAACAAAATGTAAATATTATGTAAAATTAGCACTCAACTATTGACATGGCTAATAAACAGTGCTATTATATGTCTTGTAAAAAGAAAGAGGCTTAAAGGAATAACAAAAGCCAATTCCTTAAATAATAGATTAAATAGATTATGTAAAGTGCTTATGCACTATAGGAGGTATGACTTATGATGATGCCAAGACTTTTTGGAGAAGATTTATTTGATGACTTTATGACACCTTTTGAGAATGACTTTTTTACAAACCATAATCCGCTTATGGGTAAAAGAGAACGTAATATGATGAAAACAGATATTAAAGAAAAAGACGGAAACTATGTTCTTGATATGGATCTTCCGGGATGTAAGAAAGAAGATGTTTCACTTAAACTTGAAGACGGTTACCTTACAGTAGGCGCTCAGAGAGCTGTTGATAAAGACGAAAAAGACGACAACGGCAACTACATCAGACGTGAAAGATATTCGGGCAGCTGCCAGAGAAGCTTTTATGTAGGCAATAATGTTCAGGAAAGCGACATTAAAGCTAAATTTGATTCAGGTATTCTTCATGTTGAGATACCAACAGATAAAATGAATAACGCTATTGAAAAGAAAGGCTATATAGCTATTGAAGGCTAATAACCAAAAAAGCATCAGTTTTTGAGTTGTAAATAATCCGGCCGTCGGATGGGAAACCATCCGGCGGTTTTTTGTGTTTATTACAATTTTATAATAATTCATTGTTTTTTTAACCCGTATTTGACACAAAGGCATAAATAAAATATACTTTATATAATGTATTAAATACTATTACATATAAAGCGCAGGTGTGTAATTATGAGATATTTACTGCTGATTTTTGCTATAATTTCATACTGCTTTTATCCGGTTTATGCGCTTGATGAAAATATTAATGTGTCAAATACTCAACAAGGCAGCCGGGTATATGTTGTTGAGTGTGACGACAGTTTTTATCCGTATATTTATTTTGACCGAAATGCAAATGAGTATAAAGGTGTTGCCGTTGATATACTTAATGAAGTTTCCGAAAAATACGGTTTTGAATATGAGTTTTTCAGAAAGCTTGATATGGGTTACGACGATAAAATAAATATGCTTTTAGACGGCAAAGCCCACATGTTTATTATTGCCGACAGGTCTGATGATGATAAACTTCTTTTTTCCCAGCCTGTAGCTTCGGATAACTACAGTGTTATTACCCATGAAGACAATTCAGAAAATGTTACAAGCATAAGTGACCTTGAATTAAAAAAGGTTGGTATAGTTGAAGGCAGTGCAGTCCAAGAGTATGCCCGGCAGAATATTAAAAATGCCGAAATTACATATTTCAAATCATATAATGCTATGTATACGGCTTTAAGTGCTCATGCTGTTGATTATATACTGCAAAAGCACAATGTTTACCGTTCAGATTATTTCAGAAATGAGCTTTTTGATACAAAAGAGCTTTTTGTTATAGATAACGCACAGTACGAATTTTGTTTTGCTTTCAAAAACGACGCTGAGGGGGAATTTTTGTTAAATTCCGTAAACAGTGTAATTGATAATTTTAACTTTGAAAGCGCTTTATCCCAATATCCCGACAGTTCAAGTGTAATTATAGACAGATATAAAGAAAGCAAAGACGACCGATGGAAGATAGCCGTTGTTGTGTCTTTGATATATGCTGTGGCAATAACTTTTGCAATACTTTATTTTTATTCCAGGAATAATAACGATGTTTTAAATGCACAGCTTCAAATGTATGAAACAGCTTTTCTTAAAGCCCAGATTAAGCCGCATTTTCTATATAACGCTTTAGGCCGCATAATGTCCCTTTGTTATGTAGACGGAGAAAAGGCCGGTGTGCTTTTGGGCAATCTTACAAAATACCTCCGCATAATTTACAGTACCGACAATACAGAAGAATTAATAACTCTTGAAAAAGAAATGGAGCTGGTAGAGTCCTACGTTTCAATAGAAAAGGCCAGATATGGCCAGAAAATAGATGTAAAATATAATATAGGAAAAGACTGTATGGATTTTATGATACTGCCCCTTATAGTACAGCCTCTTGTTGAAAATGCCATTAAACACGGTCTTTCAAAAAAGGTGTCCGGCGGAACAGTTAATGTAACTATTTTCAGAACAGATGATAAATTAAACATAACTGTTGAGGATGACGGAATAGGCATGAGTGAAAAGGCCTTAAGCAATATTTTTTTGGACAAAGTAAAAAACAAAGGAATAGGCATGGCCAATATTTATAAAAGACTGCATACATACAGTAAAGATGCTTTTATTTCTGTTTGTTCAACACCGGAAGAAGGCACAAAAGTCAACATTGTTTTTCCGGAGAAAAAAGAAGAAAAGGTTCTGAGAGAATATGAGTATATATAAGGCTGTAATTGTAGATGATGAGGAATTTAATTTCGATTTGTTTAAAAGAGCGGCTAAGGATATAGATAATATTGAAATCTGCTGTTGTGTGTCAAACCCCTTTGAGGCAGTGGAAAAAGTAAGGGAGTACGATGCCGACATTGTATTTACGGATATTGAAATGCCGGGCCTTAACGGTATAGAGCTTGCCGAAAGGCTTATAGGTGAAAGATGCATAATAGTGTTTTTAACGGCTTTTTAGCAATATGCTTTAGAGGCTTTCAGAGTAAATGCCATGGACTATATAATGAAGCCCGTTATGGCAGATGAGCTTAAAAGAGTTGTTAACAAAATAGATTTTATATTCCCGTCTAAAAAATCAGGCAGTAATTCAAATTATAAAATAAAAATAAATGTTTTCGGGCATTTTGAAGTATACAGAAGCGAAACAAAAATGGATATACATTTCCTTACTTCCAAAAGTGAAGAATTATTTTATATGCTTTTGCTTAAAGTTCCGGGGGAAGCAGATAAAGCAACACTTTGCGATATTCTTTGGCCCGATATGGAGCCGGAAAAGGCGGCGGCTAACTTATATACGGCTTTTTACCGACTGAAAAAAACACTTTCGGAGATTAAAGAAATAGGTTTTTCAAGCAAAAACGGCAGATATTCCGTTATACTTAACAATATAGACTTTGACTTAAGCATTGTTAAATCTGCCGAAAAAACCGTTATATCTCAAAAAGCCGATAAAAGCAATATACAGCTTTTTATGAATATTATAAACATCTACAAAGGCCCGCTTTTAGAGGACAAAGGCTATATATGGCTTGAGCCTTTAAGAGAAGAATACAACAAATTATTTATAAAAGCCTCTTTTCAGGCAGCGGAATATTACTCTAAAGAATATGTCAATAAAAGTGCTTTGTCTGTGCTTGAAAAGCTTTTTAAGTTTTTTCCTTTTAATGAAAAAGCCTGCCTTTTGCTCTGTGAAGCTTACGAAAAGGAAGGAAATAAAATTTCGGCTGTTGAAACAATACATAAACATGTTTCGTCTTTAAAAAATATGCTGGATATGAAGCCGTCTAAAAATGTTAAGTTAAAACTAAAAAAATTAACAACGGAATCTTTTTAAAAAGATATAGTTTTTATTTACATTTTAGAGTTAAATGTCAGATTTTTGTCAGAAAGAAGTTATATTATAAAGCCATAAAGCTGATTCCGGAAAACGGCTTATGTGCTATTAGGGTTATATTCTTGACAGGGAGATGAGGTTTAATGAGTAAGTTTAAAGTACCGCACGTGTACGTAATTATAGCTATTATAATTATTTTTGCCGCTATACTTACATATATACTTCCGGCTGGTTCTTATGAAAGATATGTAGATGAGGCAACAGGAAGAACTCTTGTTCAAGCCGGCTCGTATGCTGTTATGGAAAGCACTCCGGTTTCTGTATTCGGTGTTTTGCAGGCAGTACCTAAAGGAATGCTTGAGGCTGCTTCCGTTATATTTATAGTATTTGTATTCGGCGGAGCTTTTGGTATTATTAATGCAACAGGAGCTATTGAAAGCGGTATAGAAAGCTCCATAACAGTTTTAAGACACATGTCTTTAGTTCTTATACCGGCACTTATGATACTTTTTGGTGTTATGGGTGGTTTTCTTGGAATGATTGACTGTCTTATAGTTTTTGTTCCGCTTTGTGTAATGTTTTCACGAGCCTTGGGGTACGATGCCATGGTTGGTTTTGCAGCTCTGCAAGTTGGCAATATTGCCGGTTTTGCTTGTGGTCCTATGAATATGTGGAATACGGGCGTTGCTCAGGAAATAGCAGAACTTCCTATGTTTTCAGCTTTTGGTGTAAGAATGATTCTGTTCGTGCTTTTTGTTGGTGTTGGT
>CALWSS010000082.1 GCA_944384255.1 uncultured Clostridia bacterium | reverse complement strand
CGGCTTTTAGGCGAAACATAAACCTCACAGCCAATAATGGGCTTTATGCCTTCTGCCACAGCGGCTTTATAAAACTCAACAGCTCCGTACATGGCGCCATGGTCCGTAATGGCTATGCTGTCCATTCCCAACTCTTTAACACGCTTAATAAGAGGCTCTATTTTTGCCGAGCCGTCAAGAAGGCTGTACTGAGTATGAACATGAAGGTGTGTAAATTTAATATCAGTATTTTCCATATATAAAACCTCGTTAACTAAAGCCGACATGTACTAAAACGAATAATCATTCGTTGCGCGGCTATATATATTACCACAAAGAAAAATGAATGTATATATTTTCCGTTTAAAAAATACGTTTCATATATAAAAACAGTAGCAATGTTTTCAATTTTATTCGTTTCTTTAAAATAAAAAGTCAATATAGTTTTCAGATATTATATCACAAAGATGTTTCGGAATTGGAAATTATATGTTAAAAAATGCGGAAGAACCAAAACATTTAAGTTTTATTCTTCCGCATTAAATTATATTTTATTTATATACTAAAAGTTAATTACTCAGCCTTTACATCTGTCCAAAGGTCGTTCCATGTGTTTTTAACTTCGTCTGTTCTGTACTGCATAAAGTAAAGTCTGTTAAGGGATTCCTCATCCATACCGGCAGAAGCGGCATACTCAGGGTCTATAGCATCGGCTGCTTCCTGATTAACAGGTGCAGGGCCACCGGATGCTGCCCAGTTGTACTGGAAGTCTTTGCTTATCATCCAGTCAATAAATTTATAAGCCATTTCCTTGTTTTCGCTGTTTGCAGCAATAGCCCAGTTGTCTACCCAGCCGATACCGCCGTCTTCAGGTACTGTAAATGCTATTGGTTCGCCTTCCTGTTTCATAGCTGCTGACTGACCGGACCACATAAGACCAAGTGAAATCTGCCTGCCTGCAAAAAGTTTGGAGAACTCATCGCCTGTTTTCCAGTATGTTCTGTTAAGGGCTTTCTGCTCAATAAGTTTTTCCTTAATAGCGTCAAGGTCGCTTGGATCATTAGGATCCTGACCTAAAACTATGGCCGCTGCCATAATAGCATCGTTGTAGTCATCTCTGAAAGCTATTTTGCCGGCATACTGCTCATCAAAAAGGCAGCTCATGCTTGTAGGCGGCTCTGTAATATCCTCTGTGTTGTAAGCTATAGCTGTTGAGCCCCAAACAAAAGGCACTGCATACATTTTGTCACCGTCAAAACATTCTTCCTGTGTTTTAAATCTTTCAAAAAGTGAGTCAAAGTTTTCAAGCTTAGATGTGTCTATCTCTTCAAGAAGTCCGTCTTCAATAGCTGCCGGAAGTATTGTGCAGTTTGGCAGACAAACGTCTATTTCTCCTGCTTTTGAAGTTCTGAGCTTTGTAAGAAGTTCTTCCTCACTTGACATATAAGTATTTACTATTTCACAGTTATATGTTTCCTCAAACTCCTTCATAAACTCTTCGTCATCTGAGCCGTAGTCCTTCCAGTTAACAACATAAAGCTTTGTTTTTTCTCCTGTTGCCTCACCTGTTGAGCCTGATGCTGATGCAGAAGCTGATGAATCACTGCCCGAAGAACAGCCTGCAAATGACAGCGCAATAACTGATGCCGCCAAAATTGCCGAAATCCTTTTTAATTTCATAAATAAATACCTCCCTTTGTTGTAAAAAAAATTAAAATGCCGGTTATTCAATTATAACCTGACACATTTTCATTGTTTCTATGGCGCTTTTATGGCTCTCAGGAGTTACTCCGGCACATAAGCTTTCAACTACCGCTACCGGTACTTCCCTAAGCTTTGTTTTAAGCAGTATGGCATTTGATACAACGCATATATCTGTGCATACACCTATAAGGGTAATTTTTTCATACCTGCCTATAGAAGCTATTTCTGCAAGCTCAACACTGCCGAAAACAGGCTTGTCCACAACACAAAGTGTTTTGCCTTCACCGGCCGAATAAACCTCATCGTTTATCTGCCAGCCGTAAGTATCCTTAACGCAGTGGATTACCGGAAGGTTTTTGCCTTCCTGTGTATTAAGGTAATTCTCTCCATGAGTATCTCTTGTGTAAATTACATCGCCCTGAAAATCCTTGATTTTTTGGCATACAGGCTTTACTATATCCTGTGCCTCTTTTGTTCCCAAGGAGCCATTGATAAAATCATTCTGCATGTCAACTACCACAAGAAGCTCTTTCATAAATTACACCTCGCTTTTTTATTTGCCATAAATCCGTTACGGCATTAATTTATTTAACTCTAAGTCGATTATAACATTAATTTATTTAACTGCAAGAATGTTTAAGCAGTTCAAAATGGTTTTTATTATAAACAATAATGCCTTCTTTGCTCATTTTGCTCAGCTCTAAAGACATGGCGCTTCGATCTACACAAAGATAGTCGGCCAGTTCCTGACGGTTAAAATTAATATCAAAGCTTGCACTTTGGGACAGCACCGCCTGTTCCGAAAAGAAAGAAAGCAGTTTTTCCCTTGTGCTTCGCTTTGTTATATGCTCTATTTTTCTGTTAAGGGAATAGGCCTTATGTGCCAATATGGATATAAGGTTTTCTGTAAGACGTCCGTAAAATTCCTGATTAAAGCCTTTTTCCAGTTTTCTTTTATCCATGTTAAACATTAATATTTTGGAATCTTTAACGGCAAGTACATTAACTCCAAGACTTGTGTTTTCCAAGCAGGCATAAACCTCGCCAAATATATCACCCTGACTAATTGAAGCTATAATGCTTCTGTTGCCGTAATAATCCTCTCTTTCAACACGTACTTCGCCTTTTAAAACAAGGCCTATGTTTTTTATTTTTTCATTGTACTGAAAAATATAAGTGCCTTTTTTGTAATCCATAACTCTGCCGCTGAGGTATTCAACGGCTTTTTCAATTTCATGGGCACTCATAGCCTTAAAAAGCGGCGTTTTTTGCATAATTCCAATATATTCATCCAAAATAATTCACTTCCGTTGTAAATGCAACATACTCTTTACATTTATTTTACTATACTATAACCATAAAAGCAATTACATTTGATAATATCGAATAACGGAGGTCCCTTATGATAAGAAAAATAATTAAAATAGACACAGAAAAATGCAACGGCTGCGGCGCTTGTGCCAATGCATGCCACGAAGGCGCTATAGGAATGGAAAACGGTAAAGCCGTGCTCCTTAGAGAAGACTACTGTGACGGTCTTGGTGACTGCCTTCCTGCCTGTCCAACGGGAGCCATAACATTTGAAGAACGTGAAGCGGCTTCTTATAACGAGCAGGCAGTTAAAGAACACTTGGCACATAAAGCATCTGCATTCCACTCCTGCCCGGGTTCAATGAGCAAAGTTATAAATCATGAGCAGAACAATTCCCCAAGCACAAATGAGAATACATCCTCCTGCCAAAGCCAGCTGAGCCAGTGGCCGGTTCAGATTAAATTAGCCCCTGTAAAGGCACCGTACTTTGACGGCTGCAAACTCCTTGTTGCTGCCGACTGCACAGCTTTTGCTTACGGCTCTTTCCATAACGACTTTATAAAGGGACATATAACACTTGTGGGCTGCCCTAAACTCGATATGGTGGATTATTCCGAAAAACTTACAGAAATAATAAAGCAAAACGACATTAAAAGCGTAAAAATAGTAAGAATGGAAGTTCCATGCTGCGGTGGAATCGAAAATGCAGTTAAAAAAGCATTAATGGACAGCGGAAAGTTTATACCTTGGAGTGTAGTTACAATTTCTACCGACGGAAAAATTTTAGACTAAACCAAAATTTAATACTTTAGCTTCAAACAATAAATTGTCTGTATCCTTCTTTTTATTAAAAAATCAGAAAATATTCATTAAAAAAACAGCGGGTTTTCAAATAACTGCCTGCTGTTTTTTTATTTAACTTAAAGTGTAGTATCAATTTTTCAAAATAAAAAACCCGGTTAAAAACCGGGTTTTTTGTCACACAAAACCTTCTATGAATCAGGGAGTGTGGGTGGGGCAAAAATTAAAAATTGGGGTAGATTGGGAAATGGCATTTAATACATAGTATTTTAAATCATAATAAGACATCTGTTTTTTTTAATTAATACTATGTCTTTATTATACAGTTTTTATTTCTGCTGTCAACTTAAAATTGTACGAAAAAGCAAACAAAAAACACGTCAAAAACAAATTGTTTTTCAGCGTGTTTTTACAAATCAATTGTTCCCCTGTTCTTTTTCCCGCTCTAAAATCATTATTCCTCTTAATATATGAAACCTCATTATAGTACGGGCACCGTCGGCATCACGTCTTTTTATTCTTTCCACTATAGCCTTGTGATCCTCAGCGCCTTCACGGCAGAATTTATCATCTTTGCACAGTACAAGCATTGTCTGGCCTATAGCTGTAAAAAGCACAGGCATTAGCCTATCCATAAAGTCGTTATGAACGGAATTAGCTATTGAAAGATGAAATTTCTGTTCAGCTTTCTGCCTGTCAGACTTGCTTCCGTTTTTAAGTACATTATCAAGATTTTCGCAGAAAGTGCACATACGCTTTATTTCGCTTTCAGTAGCACGTATTGCGGCAAGATATGCTGCCTCAGGCTCTATAAAAAGACGTATTTCGTTTAAATCCCTTTCGGCAATGCCTTTTTTAGCACAGCTTACAATACCAAAGTCATCATTTATGTCATAATTTTCGTTTACAAATGTTCCGTTGCCGCGTTTTATAACAAGAACACCTCTGTCAACAAGCATTCTTACAGCTTCCCTGAATGTTGTGCGGCTTACGTTTAATTCAGACGAAAAATCCGTTTCATTAGGCAGCCTTGACCCCGGAAGGAATCTTTTCTCCACATTAATCATGGAAAGTATCTCATCGGCAACATTTTCCGACAGTACACGGTTTTTCTTAACCATAAACAACTCCTCCTCACACAGATTAAAATTATAATACTATAATAAAACATTTTTTTCAAGCAGACACACCAATATTATGTTTAAAAAACATCATATCTATAATTAAATGATGAATTATTAAAGAAATATTTAATGTTATAAGCAACAAAGTTTTTATTGTAATTGTTTAAGATAATATCTATACTATAATTGGTATTTTGTAACATAAATTTTATAATTTATATAAATGCGGAGGTTTAACTGAAATGAAAATAATAGTTGTTGGCTTTGGAAAAGTAGGCTATGTTCTTGCAGACCAGCTTAACAATGAAGGCCACGACCTTACGGTAATTGATTTAAACGAAAACAGAATGCAGTATGCCATAAGCCAGCTTGATATTCAGGCAATAACAGGCAACGGCACCAGCTACCGTACTCAAATGGAAGCCGGCATACAGGACTCTGATTTGCTTATAGCCGTTACCGACCACGACGAAATAAATCTTTTAAGCTGTCTTATAGCTAAAAAAGCCGGTAACTGCCACACAATAGCCAGAGTACGTAACCCGGAGTATTCCAAAGAAATTAACTTTATTAAAGAAGAACTTGGGCTTTCAATGTCAATTAACCCGGAAAGAGCGGCGGCTATGGAAATAGTGCACCTTATTCAAATACCTTCCGCTATGGAGATAGATACTTTTGCAAGAGGCCGTGTAAACCTTATTAAATTCAGAGTGCCTTCCGGCTCTCCTATACTTGATATTAAGGTTTCCGACAATGCACTTTTAAAGGACTGTCTTTTATGTGTTGTACAAAGACATGATAAAAGCATTATTATACCTGACGGAAATACAGTACTGCGTGAAGGCGATATAGTATCTGTTATTGTACCGCTTAACAAAATATTTAAGTTTTTCTCTTCTATAGGCATTAAAACACGTCCTATAAAAGATGTTTTAATAGTAGGCGGAAGCACAATAGCTTATTACCTTGCCGAAACACTTATTAAATCAAGAATTAAAGTAAAGATAATAGAGCAGAAAAAGAGCCGTTGTGAAGAATTAAGCGCTCTCCTGCCAGAAGCCATGATTATATGCGGTGATGCATCAAACAGAGGTGTGCTTGATGAAGAAGGCATTCAAAAGACAGACGCTTTTGTTTCCCTTACCAACCTTGATGAAGAAAACATAATGCTTTCTTTGTATGCCAACAAAATTTCATCAGCTAAAATAATAACCAAAATAAACAAAATAGACTTTGAGGAAGTTATATCCGACATGCCTATAGGAAGCATAATATGCCCTAAAAACATAACGGCCGAAGGCATTATACGTTATGTCCGCTCTATGCAGAATTCATCAGAAGGAAACATGGAAACACTCTACCGAATGATGGATAACCGTGTTGAGGCCCTTGAGTTTATTGTCCGTGAAGACAGCGCTGTTACAAATACACCTCTTATGGACCTTAACCTTAAAGAAAACCTTCTTATATGCTGTATAAACAGAAACGGCCGTATTATAACACCTTCCGGTAAAGACGTTATATTAAAAGGCGATTCGGTTGTTATAGTTACAACAAAACTTGGATTGAATAATATAAGAGATATAATAAAGGATTGACGTACAGGATTATGAATTATGCTATTATTTTTTACACATTGGGGTTTGTAATTGATTTCAGCGCCGCTTTTATGATACCGCCGTTTTTAGTTGCCATGCTTTACGGTGAAAGCGATGCCAAATATTTTTTGGTCTGCTTTGCAATATGCGTTGTACTTGGGGTGCTTCTTGGCGGCATTAAGCCTGAAAACAAAAAATTCTATGCCCGTGAAGGGTATATAACAGTAGCTTTAAGCTGGATTATAATAAGCCTTATAGGTGCACTGCCTTTTTATTTAAGCGGATATATCCCTTCTTATGTAGATGCACTTTTTGAAACCATATCAGGCTTTACAACAACAGGAGCCTCCATACTTACAGATGTTGAGGCCTTATCCCATGGCATGCTCTTTTGGCGAAGCTTTACTCACTGGATAGGCGGTATGGGTGTGCTTGTGTTTATACTTGCTGTATTGCCTTTAGCCGGTGGAGAAAACATGCACCTTATGAAAGCAGAAAGCCCGGGGCCTTCTGTAGGCAAACTGGTGCCAAAACTTAGAAAAACGGCTTTTTATCTTTATGCCATTTATTTTATAATGACTATTGTTGAAATAGTGCTGCTTTTGATATTTAAAATGCCGGCTTTTGATGCCGTATGTATTTCAATGGGTACAGCCGGTACAGGCGGTTTCGGCATACTTAATACATCTTTAGGCAGCTATTCAAGGCCTATAAAAACTATTGTTACAATATTTATGCTGCTATTTGGCGTTAATTTCAGTTTTTACTTTTTGATTGTAATGCGGAAATTTAAAGACGCATTTAAAATGTCCGAAGTTTGGTGGTACTTTGCCATATTTGCCTTTGTTTCACTTGTTATAGCTTTTAATGTAACAAGTGTAAGCGGAAACTTTGTTGAAAACCTTTATGAGTCAACTTTTGCCGTTTCTTCCGTAATGACTACAACAGGATATTCTACAGTTGACTTTAACAAATGGCCGGAATTATCAAGAATGCTTCTTGTAATTATAATGTTCTCCGGTGCATGTGCCGGCTCAACAGGCGGCGGAATTAAAGTATCACGATTAATAATATACTTTAAATCAATGCTTAAAGAGCTTTCAACCCTTACACACCCAAGAAGTATTAAGGTAATAAATATTGACGGAAAACCGGTTGAACGCTCTGTAATTCGTTCGGCAATGATATTTTTAATTGCCTATGTATTTATTTATACCGTATCTGTAATTATAGTCAGCCTTGATAATTTTGACCTTATAACAACATTTACGGCTGTAGCCGCCACATTCAACAATATAGGCCCCGGCCTTGAACTGGTAGGACCTACAGGAAACTTTTCCATGTTTTCACCTTTGTCAAAGTTAGTGCTTATATTTGACATGCTGGCAGGACGACTGGAAATATTCCCTATGCTTTTGCTCTTTTCACCTTCCGTTTGGAAGAAACACTGATTATAAACAACAAAAAACGGTGCTATCCCTTTGTTTGGGAAAACACCGTTTTTTTATTGTTAAAATTCAGATTTTATTATTCTCCGCATCGTGCCTCAAGCCTGTATATAGGAAAACCCTTGCTTGAGAACTTCTCCTCATACTCAGTCATTATATTGTCCTTATAATCGCTGTTGTGAAGGTCAAGGCTTATATTAGAAAGCTTCCAGTTGTTGGCACAGAACTCATTAAGTGAGAATTCAAAAAGTATTTTGTTATCTGTTTTAAAAAATATCTCGCCTTTTCCACCAAAAAGCTCTTTGTATTTATTAAGGAACTCTCTGTAAGTAAGACGTCTTTTGTACCATTTCTTTTTAGGCCATGGGTCGCAGAAATTAATGTAAAGCCTTTTTATCTCTCCCGGCTCAAAGAAATCAAGAAGGTTTTCAACATCCCCATGAATAAGGAAAACATTTTCCGCTTCAGGCCCTACATTTCTTGCGGCAGTAGCCACTATTGTGGACTGTCTTTCAACGCCTATAAAGTTTATGTCCTTAAACTTCTGAGCATTTTGTGAAATAAAACGGCCTTTTCCGCAGCCTATCTCAAGATAAATAGGGTTGTCGTTTTTAAAAAGCTCTTTCCACTTTCCTTTATGCTCAGTCGGGTTATGTATAAGGTGAGGATTGTTTTCGTATTCGGCTACAGTCCACGCTTTTTTTCTTACTCTCATTATTTAATCTCCTCCGGCAGTATATTTAAAGTGCTGTATATTACCTTTTATACACGATATTACAATAATACTACCCTAAAAGAATTAGCACAAGAGAAAGTTAAATCAATTTTTTAACCCAGTAGCCGAAAACACCTCTGCCCTGCTGTTCTTTGCAGCGCCAGAAGTCTTTAAAGCCGAATGAAGCGGCACTTTTTATATCTTCCCTTCTGAATTTTTCAGGCACAGCCAATACTATAACTTTTTTGTCAATGCTCCGTCCCAGCATTAAATGGCTGTATTTTAAGTCGGAAAGCATAACAAATGGATTAAGTATCTCATGCTTGTCAACAGGCAGAAGCCAGATTTCATCCATGCATACCCTTACCCAGTCATACGGGCTTTCCTTAAAGGGATAGAGCTTTTCGTTGTGGCTGAATATATAGTCAATTCCGTATTTATCGGTTTTTTCAGATTCTTTATTGCTTTCATCGTTATTTTCTTCCGGTTTTTCCATATTTTCCGTATTTTTTTCATTCTGCTCATTTTGCTCACTTTTTTTGATTTCTGCTTTTTCCTCTTTTTCCGTTTTTTCAGCATTTTCAGCATTTTCCGTATTATTTGTATCACTTACGGTATCATCATTGGTTTTTGATGTGGTTTTATCAGTATTTCCCGTAATTTGAGCCATTTCCTCAGATGTAAAAACACCGGCCTTTTCAAGCTCGTTCATTTGTGTTTTAAAATTTTCAACTACTTGTTTAAATGTATCATGAACTTTTGCTTCGTCTTTTAATGCAATGTATTCATTGTAAATAGCGGAATTGTCCGCTTTTTCGGTTTGTTCATCACTTTTAATAAGCTCATTGTCTTTTTTTGCATCAGGCAGATTATCATTTTTTTCAGCAGTATTTAATATGCTTTTTTCTGTTTTTTCTTTTTCTTCTGATTTTTCTGTTTTTATGCCCTCGGTTTTGTGCTCTGATAACACTGATTTTTCGTAAGAAGACTTTTTATCATTTTCAGGCTCATTTAAAGGCATATTCTGTTTTTCGGCATGCTCTGCTTTTTTTGCATTTGATTTATAGCCTTCAACAAAGCCTTCGTAAAACTCACGTCTGCCGTATAACCCCACTGCGGCACCGCAAATTTCTTTTTGGCCGTTTGTTATATTTTTTGTATTAAAATTAATGACTTTTTTGTCTGCCTGTCCAATGCTTACATACTCGTTTTTGCCGTTATTATTTAATATTATGTATACCTGCCATGAAGGCTTTAAGTTTCTGCCTATTATTCTTGCCTGGGATATTTCCGTACCTGTATTTAAATAAACCGCAAGAGTGCCGCCTCTTAATGAAACAACGCTTTTCCCTTTTTCAGTATCCATATAATTCTCCTCCTGTAACAGATGTAAAATTACGCAAAAGTACCATGTTAAAAATATATGCACTTTCGCCTGTAATATACCCGTTGACAAAAATACGATTTCATAATTATAATTAATCAGATAAAAAAATAACGAAAAGAGGATAGATAATTGCAGACAATACTTGACTTTTTTATTAATGCACTTCAGGGAAAAATTTCCAAAGAGCTTATAGTTTTTATTGTGTCGCTTTTTCCTATTGTTGAGCTTAGAGGCGGAATACTGGCCGGGTATGCAATAGGTGTAGACCTTCTTCCGGCTTTTGTTATAGCTTTTTTGGGCAATATAATACCTATTCCGTTTATACTTCTGCTTATAAGAAAAATATTCGAGCTTCTTAAAAAAACACCAATGAAAAATATTGTTTATAAACTTGAAGAAAAAACCATGGCCAAAAGTGATAAAATACAGAAATACGGCTACTGGGGACTTTATATTTTTGTAGCCATACCCCTTCCGGGAACAGGCGGATGGACAGGAGCTTTAGCCGCTTCACTTTTGCACATGGATATTAAAAAGGCATTTTTAACAATAGCCGCCGGAGTATTTACCGCCGGTGTAATTGTTTCAATACTGTCATTCGGCCTTTTAAATGCTATAGGAATAGGATAAAAAAATGAGTGAGAAAATATCAACACCATTAAAAACTAAAGAAATTATTGAAAAATACGGTTTTTATTTTAAAAAGAATTTCGGGCAGAACTTTCTTATAGACCAAAACGTATTAAAAAACATCGTTACGTCGGCAGGCATTACAAAAGACGACTTTGTGCTGGAAATAGGCCCGGGAATTGGCAGTCTTACCCAGTTTTTAGGCGACAGCGCCAAAACGGTTTGTGCCATAGAAATAGACAAAAACCTTATACCCATACTGGAAGATACCCTCTCCGGATATGACAACATACATGTTATAAACAGTGACGTTCTTAAGCTGGATTTAAACGAGATAATAAAGACTTACGGAAACGGCAGAAAAGCAAAGCTTGCGGCTAATCTGCCTTACTACATTACAACACCTATTATTATGGAGCTTTTGGAAAAGCATGCAGATATTGAGAGCATGACTGTTATGGTGCAAAAAGAAGTAGCCGACCGTATGCAGGCAAAGCCGGGAACAAAGGATTACGGTGCTCTTTCGGTAGCCGTGCAGTTTTACTGTGATGCACACACTGATTTTATAGTGCCGCCTTCCTGCTTTATGCCAAAGCCCAATGTAGACAGTGCCGTTATAACTCTTACTCTTAAAGACAGCTCTGTAAGTGTTAAAAACGAAGAAATTATGTTTAAAATTGTAAAATGTGCTTTTGGTCAAAGGCGAAAAACACTTTTAAACGGATTACACAACTTAGGGAACTTTGGTCTTTCAAAAGAAGATTTGACTCAGTCTTTGGAAGAAGCCGGCTTTGACAGCCGCATAAGAGGCGAGGCATTAAGTGTTGAGCAGTTTGCTCTTTTAGCCGATATAATAGAAGAAAAAATCAAAAAATAAAATTCCAAACAATATTTAAAAGGCGAAAACTTGGTTTTCGTCTTTTTTTGTATGATACATAAATTGCATATATTAAAGGTTTCTTAAAGTAATTGTTAGAGCTGATGTTTTATGATATAATTATCTCGATTTTTGTAGTTTAAACAGGAGGATTTAAAATGGCTAAAACAGCTGTTGTAACAGACAGTAACAGCGGAATTACACAATCAGAAGCCGAAAAACTCGGCATTACCGTTATACCAATGCCTTTTACAATAAACGGCGAAACTTATTTTGAGGACATAACACTTACACAAAAACAGTTTTATGAACACCTTGAAAATGACGCTCAAATAGGCACATCCCAGCCGGCCATTAGCGACATAACCGACTGTTGGAATAATCTGCTTAAAGACTATGACGAAATAGTGCATATACCAATGTCCAGTTCTTTAAGCGGTTCATGCCAGACAGCCATTATGCTTTCAGAAGACTACGACGGCAAAGTCCATGTTGTAAATAACCAAAGAATATCCGTAACACAAAAACAATCCGTTTTGGATACACTTGAAATGATTTCAAATGGCATATCCGGCGAAAGAATAAAAAACTACCTTGAAAGAACAAAACTTGATTCCAGTATATACATAACCCTTGAAACACTTAAATATTTAAAAAAAGGCGGAAGGGTTACACCTTCGGCGGCGGCACTTGCTTCTCTTTTAAAAATAAAGCCTATACTTCAAATACAGGGTGAAAAACTGGATTCTTTCTCAAAAGCCCGTACCAAAAAACTTGCTAAAAAAATAATGCTTAATGCCGTTTTAAGTGATATGAAAGAACGCTTTAACAGCGGTGAAAGTGATGAAAATGTGTCACTTCATGTGGCATACAGCGGCACAGACACTGCAGAAGCCAATGAGTTTAAAAAGGAAATACAGGAGATGTTCCCTTCTCAGCCTGTAATGGTAGACCCGCTTTCATTAAGTATTGCCTGCCATATAGGCTCCGGCGCTCTTGCCATAGCCTGTGCCAAAAAACTTAATTTAAACGATGTATAACAAAAACAGCACAAGCCCTATACACAAAAGGGTTGTGCTGTTTTATTTTATAACTCTTTTATAACTCTTTTATTACTCTTTCATAACTTTTTTATTACTGATTTATAATTTCGTCTTTCTGCTCTGTTTCACAGTCTATATCAACCATTACATCATCACTGGCAGTATAAACTTTTACATTGCTTACACTTTCTGCCTGAGTGCTGTCGGAATACGGCACAAATGTTATTTTAGGCGGTTCTATTTTTTTTGTTAATTTCACATCTGCATTTGTTGTTGTATCTTTAGCGATTACAACTACCTTTGCCGCCTCGCTGTTTTCTGCAACAGCTACAACGGCACACGGAGTATCATTTACTACAGTATTGGCATTTACAATAACGCTCTCATCTGTGCTGTATAATATAGAATCAACAGTGTATGAACCTCTGTTATTGTTATTAAGTATGGCAAGGCCTATACCTTCTTTGCCGTTTTCATC